>JAVKIA010000022.1 GCA_031459715.1 Armatimonadota bacterium
CGAGATCTTCCTCTCGCGCATGGTCATGTGCCGCCGGGCGGCGGAGTTCCTGGGGTGCTCCTTCAAGCTGCAGATCAACGGGGTGAAGCTCCTCTAGCGTCTGTCATCACCATGGCCACGGTCGACCCCGGGACGATCCGCTGCCCCCGCTGCGGGATGGAGAACCCGCCGCAGGCGCAGTTCTGCATGCATTGCGGCTCCCCCCTGGTGCAGCGGTGTCACCTCTGCGGTGCGCCCAACTCTCTGGAGGCCCACTTCTGCCTGCGCTGCGGCGCGCCCCTGCGCGGAGAGCAGGCTCCGGAGCGGCGTGTGGTCAGCGTGCTCTTCGCCGACCTGGTGGGTTCCACGTCGCTGGTGGGGCGCCTCGACCCCGAGACGATGCGCCGCCTGATTGGTGAGTACTTCGCCGCCATGCGGGAGGAGATCCAGCGGCACGGCGGGACCGTGGAGAAGTTCATCGGCGATGCGGTCATGGCCGTCTTCGGCGTGCCCGCCGCCCACGAGGACGACCCAGAGCGCGCCGTGCGCGCCGCGCTGGCCATGCAGCACCGGATGCCCGCACTGAACGCCGCGCTGGGAGCCGACCTGCACATCCGCATCGGCATCGGCACAGGCGAGGTGGTAGCCGACCCGCGGGCGAGGGAGGGCGGGGAGTTCATGGTCACCGGAGACGCGGTTAACCTGGCCGCCCGGCTGCAGCAGCACGCCCCCACGGACGGCATCGTGGTGGACGACCGCACCCGCCGGGCCACCCGCCTGGTCCTGCGCTACCTCCCCCTGGCGCCGGCCAGTGGGGAGATGGCCGGGCAGGCCCGCTGGCAGGTGGCCGGGGTGGCGGAGCGCCACGAGGACAAAGGGCTTCGTGCGCCCCTGGTAGGCCGGGACGACGAGATGCAGTTCCTCCTGGCCCTCTACCGGCGGGTGGTGGACGGGCGGCGGCACCACCTGGTGACCATCATCGGCAGTGCCGGGGTGGGGAAGACCAGGTTGGTGGAGGAGGTGCTGGCCGCGCTGGCGGACGGCGCCGATCCGCCCCACGTGCTCCGCGGTCGTTGCCCGGCGTACGGCGAAGGCCTGACCTACTGGCCGCTGGCCGAGATGCTCAAGCAGGAGTGCGGCATCAAGGACAGCGATCCCGCCACCGTGGCCGCGGATAAGCTGCGGGCGTGCGTGACGCACCTCTTGATCCCGCTGCTGGGCGCGGAGGAGAGCGCACGCCTAGCCGCTGACCTGGCGGCAATCCTGGGGGTGGCGGCGCGGGATGGTGCAGGCCTGCGGGAGGAACAGCACCGCGGGCGCAAGCTGGCAGAGGAAGGTCTTGCCGCCGTCGCGCGGGAGGGACGGGGAGCGGCCGACCGGCCCAGTGGGGATGCCGTGCTGCGGGCGTTCCGCAGCTTCCTGCTGGCCAGGGCGCGGGAACGCCCGCTGTTAGTGGTCTTCGAAGATCTGCACTGGGCGGAGGAGAGCCTGCTGCGCCTGGTGGAGCACCTGGCCCTGCGCGGCGTGGAGGCGCCGGTGCTGACGCTCTGCCTGGCCCGGCCGGAGCTGCTGGAACGCCACCCGGACTGGGGTGGCCGCATCCGCAACTACACGGCTCTGGCGCTACCTCCCCTGCCCAGGGAGGAGGGCCGGCGCCTGGTCGGCGCGTTGCTGCGGGGGGAAGCTGTTCCCCCCGAAGTGCGCGACGCCATCGCGGCCAAGGCCGAAGGCAACCCGCTCTTCATCGAGGAGATCCTTCGCATGCTCATCGACGGCGGCAGCCTGGTCCGCGGAGAGCGCGGCTGGCGCCTGGCCTCCCCCGCTGTGGAGATACGCATTCCCGAGACCATCCACAGCATTCTGGCCGCCCGTCTGGACCTGCTGCCTTCCCTGGAGCGCCGCGTCACCCAGGACGCCGCGGTGATGGGCCGCGTCTTCTGGCTGGGGGCGCTGCTGGCGACCGGCGGCCTGAACGCGGCGGAAGCGGTGGCGGCGCTGGAGCGGTTGCAGGAGCGGCAGCTGGTGGAGGAGCGCGTACCCTCCTCCCTGGCCGGGGAGCGAGAGTTCGCCTTCAAGCACGCCCTGGTCCGGGAGGCGGCCTACTCCACTCTGCCCAAGGCGGCCCGCAGCTACAGGCACCTGCGCTTTGCCCGCTGGCTGCAGGGCAACGCCACCCAGAGTGCCGACAAGTTCCTGGAGGTCCTGGCCTACCACTACGAGCAGGCCTGGCGCTATCGCTTCGAGACCGGCGACAAAGCCGCAGACCTGGCGCGGCAGGCCATTGCTGCCCTGCGCGCGGCGGGGGCCCGCGCCCTCAGCCTGCGCACCTTGCCCGAGGCGCGTCGCCTGCACGAGCGGGCACTGGCCGTGCTGCGCAACTCTGGCCTGGAGGAGGACGTGGTACTGCTTCTGGAGCTCCTCACCGGCCGCAGCGAGGTGGTCAAGTGGATGAGCCAGCCCGCGGTGCTGCTGGAGGACACGGAGACGGTGTTGCGGGTGGCACCCACCATCGGCCGGGATGACCTCCTTGCCCGCGCCTGGCTCAACCGCGCCTTCGCCGAGTACCTGTACGAGCGGCTGGATGCCTCTGAGGAGGCCCTGGGCCGTGCCCTACAGCTGTTCGCCGGCCTGGGCGACCGGCAGGGGGAGGCGGAGGCGCTGGAGGTGCTGGGCCGGATCACCCAAGGGCTGCGGGGGACGCTGAGCAAGGCGCACGTGGCCTACCGCAAGGCCATGGCGCTGTACCGCCAGTTGCAGGACGGCCAGGGCCTGGCGCGCACCATGGCCCACCTGGGTCGCAGCCTGCTGGACGGGGGTGATCTTGAGGAGGCCGGCCGCGTCCTGGCCGAGGGACTGGCCCTGGCACGACAGCACCACGAGCGCATCAGCGAGGCCAAGTGCCTGATGGGCCTGGGGGTGCTGGCGCATCTTGTGGGCGATTCCCCCACAGCCATCAAGCGGCACGAGGAGACCATCGACCTGGTCCAGGAGCTGGGCGATGCGGTGGGCGCAGCCGCAGTGCGCCGTCACCTGGGGATGCACTACCTGCGGCACCGGCGGGCGGATGAGGCGGAGCGGGAGATGCGCGCCGCCTACGCCCTCTACCGCGAGCACGCAGCCGACGAGCCGGCTTTCATCCTGCGGGGTCTGGCCGAGGTCCTGCTGGCCAGGGGGGACCTCCTGGCCGCTGCCGACCATGCGGAGCGGGCTCTGGCCGGTATCGCACCCGAGGATCCCGTGGGCCTGGCCACATACGGTGCCACCCTTGGCAAGGTCCGGGCGGCCCAGGGAAGGGGGGAGGAGGCGGAGGCGCTCTTCCGACGCAGCCTGGAGCTGCTGGAGAAGAGCGAGTACCGCGTAGATCTGGCCCTCACCCTGTACAAGTACGGCGAGGCGCTGCGGCTGCTGGGCCGGGAGGCGGAGGGCCGACAGGTCTTGCAGCGGGCGCGGCAGCTCTTCGCCCAGATGGGGGCCACCGGGTTTGCCCGGGAGATCGGCGCGCTGCTGCCGGTGGTGACCGCGTGAACGTGGGCCGGGTGCTGGTGGTCATCCCCCTGTTCAACGAGGAAGGGACGCTGGCACAGGTGCTGGCCGAGGTCCGCCGGGCCGTGCCGGACGCGGACATCCTGGTGGTGAACGATGGCTCCACCGACCGCTCCGCTGCCATCCTGGCAGAGGCGCAGGCGCAGGATCCGGCGCTGGCGGTGATCACGCACCGGGAGAACAAGGGGTACGGGCAGTCCCTGATCGACGGCTTCGCCTACGCCCTGGCCCGGGGCTACGACGCGGTGGTGACCATCGACTGCGACGCGCAGCACGAGCCGCGACAGATCCCGCAGCTCCTGGCGGCACTGGCGGGTGCGGACATAGTCTCCGGCAGCCGCTACCTCGACCCCGGGCAGGGCGGGGACCCGCCCCCCGCGGATCGCCTGGCCATCAACAGGGAGACCACCGTCCGGCTGCGGGAGTTGACGGGCTACCCGCTGACCGACGCCTGGTGCGGGTTCAAAGCCTACCGTGTCTCGGCCCTGCGCCGCCTGCGCCTGAGCGAGCCGGGGTACGGGATGCCCCTGCAGGTGTGGATTCAGGCGGCCCGGCACGGCCTGCGGGTCGCCGAGGTGGCGGTGCCGCGCATCTACAAGAACCCGCAGCGCCGCTTCTGGGGCGGGCTGGACGACGCCGCAGCTAGACGCCGCTACTACCAGGAGGTGCTGGAGCGGGAGCTGCGGGAGGGCGGCCCGGTCCGGGTGGCGTGCCGGGGTAGCGAGCGCGGGCGGGCAGGAGGGGGGTAGTCAGACGGTGGCCCGCATTCTGGCGGTCGGGGCCCACCCCGACGACGTGGAGATCGGCATGGGAGGGACCATTCTGGCCCTGCGGGCCCAGGGGCACGAGGTGGTGCTCTGCGACCTGACCAACGGTGAGCCCACGCCGCAGGGGACACCGGAGCGGCGCGCCGCCGAGGCAGCGGAGGCGGCCCGCCTCCTGGGGGTGAGCCGGCGGATCACCCTCCCTCTGCCCAACCGCATGCTGGCGGACAGCGTAGAGAACCGCATGCGCCTGGCCGGGGTGATCCGCGAGGTGCGACCCGACTTCTTCTTCATCCCCTACTGGGTGGATGCCCACCCCGACCACGTGGCCGCATGCACGCTGGCGGAGGCCGCCCGCTTCTACGCCAAGCTCACCAAGACTGAGATCCCCGGCGAACCCTTCTACCCGCCGCGGGTCTTTCACTTCTTCTCCACGCACTACGACCTGCACATCAAGCCCACATTCCTCTTCGACATCAGCGACCACTTCCAGGGCAAGCTGGCCGCCGTTGCCGCCTACACCTCCCAGTTCGCCGATGAGCGGGGCGAGATGCGCATCCTGCAGTACTTGAGAACCGTCAACACTTACTGGGGCTACCTGATCAACCGGCCGCAGGCGGAGGCCTTCGTCTGCCGGGAGGAGCTGGGGCTGCGCAGCCTGGACGGGGTGCTCTAGGAAGCTGCCGTGATCGACGTTCCCCTGGAGATCCCCGAGCGCTCCGGCGAGGTGGTCCTGGTTCCCCCCGCTGCAGACCTGGTGGAGGTGGCGCGGGAGAACAGGGACCGCCTGGGGATGGAGGAGCTCCTCCTGGGGGGGACGCCGTTGCAGGAGTTGCGGCGGCAGGCGCGCCAAGAGGTCCTGGCGCTGGGCCGGGCGTACAGCGCAGCTCTGGGCGCCGGGCCCGTTCCCGAGGGGGAGCTGCTGCTGGCAACCGGCCACCAGCCCGTCTTTCCCCACCCCGGCATCTGGGTGAAGTACCTGCTGCTGGACCGTCTGGCCGCGCGCGGGCACACCGGGCTGGCGGTGGTGGTGGACAGCGACGCCATGGAGCAGGTTGGGGTGGATGTTCCCTCGCGCCATGCTTCCTTCCTGGAGCGCCGGCGGGAGGTGTTGCGCACCGCCGCTCCGGAGGAGCCGTACGAGGGGCAGGCGGCGCCTGGCGGGGCGGAGTGGTCCGACTTTCTGCAACGGATCGACCGGCACGTGCGCTCCCTGGAGTCCGAGGCGGTGCGACGTCCCTGGGAGGCGTTCCGCGCCCTCCCGCCACCCGCCGCCCGGGACTATCCTGCCTTCGTCACGGCACTGCGCCGACGCTACGAGGGACCGCGCCGCTACCTGGACGTGCCACTGTCTGCCGCCTGCGAGAGCGTGGCCTTCCGCGCCTTCTTCCTGCACATCGCCGCAGGGGCCGCTCGTTTTCTGGAGGTCCACAACGCCCACCTGCAGGCCTACCGGGGACGGCAGCGTATCCGCACTGAGGCGCAGCCCTTCCCCGACCTGCAGCGGGAGGGGGAGCTTATCGAGCTGCCTTTCTGGACTCTGGCCGGCGGAAGGCGGCGCCGCCTCTTCCTGGACGGACGACGCCGCGCGCTGCGGGTAGCCGGCGGGGAGAGGGAAGGAGAATGGTCCTTCCCCAACCACCCCGCCGATCCGCGCTTTGCCCACCTGCGGCTGCGCCCGCGGGCTCTCACCCTGACGGCGTTCCTCCGCCTGCTGGTGGTGGATCTCTTCATCCACGGCATCAGCGGCGGCCGCTATGACCGGGTGACCGACGCGGTGATCGCCGACTTCTTTGGCATTGCTCCGCCGCACTACGCTGTGGCCTCGGCCACCCTGCACCTGCCTCTGGGCCAGGCGGCCAACCCGGAGGCCACGCGGCGCTCCCTGCAGCGCCTGCTCCTGCAGGCCCGCCACAATCCCGAGCGCCTGCTTACCGCGCCCACAGCCCGGCAAGAAGCGCTTGTCGCCCAGAAGTGGGAGCTGATCCGTCGGCTGGAGGCACCGGGGCTCACCCGGCGGGAGCGGCGCGCCGCCACGCAGAGCATCCGCGCCCTCAACGCGCAGCTCTGCGCCGCCCTGGCTGACCGCATCGCCGCGTGGGAGGAGGCCCTGCGAACCATGGAGCAGCACAGCGCTCCCTCCGACGCGGCGACCTACCGGGGATATCCCTACTTCCTCTACGAGCGAGAGCAGGTCGAGGCACTGGTCACCAGGATGCTGGAAGGGGGTGCCTGATGTGAAGGAAGGTCAACCGGCTCCCGACTTCGCTCTGCCCGACGCCGCCGGGCGCACGGTCCGCCTGCGCGACTTTCGCGGGCAGACCGTCGTTCTCTACTTCTATCCCCGGGACGAGACTCCCGGATGCACGACGGAGGCCTGCGGCTTCCGCGACGACCACGCGGCCTTCACCGGCCGCGGGGCGGTGGTCATCGGTGTCAGCCCCGATGACCCTGCGGCGCACGCCCGCTTCGCCCGGAAGCACAACCTTCCCTTCATCCTCCTGGCCGACCAGGAGCACACCGCGGCCAGGGCCTACGGCGTCTGGAAGGAGAAGCGGCGCTACGGCCGCACCTTCTGGGGTGTGGAGCGGACCACATTCCTCATCGACCCGCAGGGGCGGATTGCCCGGATCTTCCGCAACGTGCGCCCTGCGGGGCACAGCCGCCAGGTGCTGGCCGCTCTGGATGCACAGGCGCAATGACGGTGAGACGGGCGGAAAGCGGAAAAAGGAAGTCCGCACTGCTGGGTGGAACCTAAGGACGGCCGCATGTCCAGGGTACCGATCGTCGTCTTGCTGCTGTGCGGGCTCGTCCTCCTGGCCGCCTGTCAGCCCACCGTGGGCCTCTCCCCGCGCATCGCACCGCTGCCGGAAGTCCCGCTGCAGGGTGCACCTATCGTAGCCGACGAGCAGGGGCGGTCCCTCGTCCCTGCGGCGGCGCAGGGCCGCGTGGTCTACGAGCGCGTCTGCGCCCAGTGCCACGGAGTGGAAGGGCGGGGGGACGGGCCGCTGGCCGCCTTCCTCAAGGCACCCCAGAAGAACCCCTTCACCGACACCATGCGGCTGCTAGGATTGGACGTGAAGGGCGAGGACCTGCCGTCGCGGCCGGCCAACTTCCACAACCAGGTGCAGATGCGTCTGAACAGCCCCACCAACATGTACGAAGTGGTCACCCTGGGCCGTCCCCACACCGCCATGCCGGCCTTCGGTCCCAAGCCGGCATATGGCGCCAACGACGGCATCCCGGGGCCGCGGTTCCTCGGGGAGACAGAGCGGTGGAACGTGGTGTTCTACGAGTGGACCTTCGCCACCTCGCCCGAGTCCATCGCCCGCGGCCGGCAGCTCTTCCAGGAACGCGAATTTCCGGTGAGCATTCCCGGCCTGGGCAGGGTGCGCGCCACCTGTGCCTCCTGCCACGGCGCGGACGGAGACGGGCGGGGCGGCGCGTACAGCCAGGTCATGGCCCGCCGCACCTGGGGCTGGCGCCTGGGACGGGGCCCGGGGATTTTCCGCGACCGGGACTTCATGGTGAAGCGCAAGCCCAGCGAGCTCTTCGCCTGGATCTACGACGGGATCGGGCTGATGCCGCCCTACAAGCAGTTCCTCACCGTGGAGGAGATCTGGTCGCTGGTGGACTACATCTGGACCTTTGTCTACACCTACACGCCGCCGCGGGGCCAGCAGCCGTGAACTCCCGCAGGGCCGTTGGCGCCGGCCGCGGTAGACAGGTCCCCGCCGCACCCGGGTGGTGAGCATGGGAACCCAGGAGCATCTGCAGCGTCGGAGGTTTCTCCGCCTTGTTACCGGGGTGCCGGTCCTTGGGGCCGCGCTGTCCTTCCTCTCGCCGCTGCTGCGGCTGCTCAAACCCAACGACCGCCCCTTCGAAGTGTTCTACAATCCCACGCGGCGGGACATCCCCCTGGGCGAGGTGACCGTTGCAGCCAGCCTGCGCGAGGTGGCCCGCCCCTGGGACTTCAAGTACTTCGTCTTCACCCAAAAGTACCCGCAGTACACCCCCACCGGGCTGCGCCAGGCCAGCGTGCCCGCCGTGGTGCTGCGCCTGCCGCAAAAGATCCGCCTGCCCTGGGATTGGGCCGGCCAGATCGGCAAGCCTCAGCTGGTGGGGCGGGAGAGCGACATCATCATCTTTTCCCGCATCTGCCCCCACCTGGGATGCATCTTTAACTTCGTCCCCAACTGGCAGGAGGTCACCGCAGGCTACGGCGGCTACGTGCCGCCGCCGCCGCGGCGGCATGCGCTCATCGCCTGCCCCTGCCACCTTTCCATCTTCGACCCGGCAGACCCGCAGCAGCCGGGACGCGTCCTCTCCGGGCCAGCTCCCCGCCCTCCGCGGACCTTCCTCTACGAGATTCGCGGTGAGCAGATTGTGGCCACGGACGTGGAACCGGGAGGCATCGCCTGAGATGGCCATTGCCGACTGGATCCGGGAGCGGAAGGCCCACCTGGATCTCTTCGACGAGACCAAGACCCAGTACCAGTACAACCCGCTCTACCTGCTGGGGCCGATGCTCTACTACTTCTACCTGCTCACGGTGGTCAGCGGGGTCATCCTCATGCTGTGGTACGAGCCCACCACCAGCGGCGCCTACGACTCCATCGTTCGCATCTCCCGGGAGATCGGGCGGGTCACCGTGGGGGGCGTGGTGGTTCCCCTGGGGTCGCTGGTGCGGGGCATTCACAAATACGCGGCCGATGCGGTCTTCCTCTGCTTCATTCTGCGCATCTACCGCATGTACTTCGCCGGGGAGTACAAACGCCCCGGGGAGCTATCCTGGATGCTGTTCTTCCTGGGGCTGGTCCTGACCATGATCTCCGGCGTCACCGGGTACCTGCTCATCTGGAACCAGCGCTCCTTCTGGGCGGCCAAGACCATCCTCACGGTGCCGGTGTACCTGGACGAGCTCACCGCCTGGATTCCCCGGGTGGGGGAGCAGCTCAAGTTCGGCTCGATGATCGCCTACATCTTCCTGGGCGGGTCGGCCATCGGGCAGGCCACCATTACCCGCTTCTACGCCATCCACTTCGGCATCTCCATCGTCCTGCTGCTGCTCATCGAGGTGTACGTCTACCGCACGCGCCGCGCCAGGCTGAAGATGTCCTGGTTCCCCATGCTACTGCTGTTCCTCATGGTGCTCTTCGTGGCCTGGGCCCTGCCGGCGGAGATGGGGCGACGGGCTGACCCCAACCGCACGCCCCTGCCTATCCTCTCTGACTGGTACTTCCTGGCCCTCTACCAGTACGTGAAGTACACGCCGCCGCTGTGGGCGGGGCTGGGGCCGGGGCTGCTGATCGGCGTGGGCATGCTGGTGCCCTTCCTCGACCGGTCGAAGTCTCGCCACCCCCTGGACCGTCCCCTCTTCCTCGTGCTGGGGCTGCTGGCTCTGGCCTACTTCCTGGGCTTCACCGCACTGATCATGTGGAACATCGCGCAGATCGAGCGGGAGCCGCCCATCGTCCTGCTGGCCACAGTGCTGATCATGGGCGGGGGGTTCCTCTGGCACCTGCGCCGTCGCTGGCAGGAGGCCCGCGCCGTGGCTGCTCCTCCTCCCGCGGCGGTGCGGACGCGGCAGGAGGAGAGAGCCTGATGCGTACGCTCCTCTCCTGGGCAGCGTTCGCCGCAGCCGTCTACGCTTTCTCCGGGCTTTGGGCGGCCTTCCGCGGTGCGCTCCAGGGCCGACCGACGGTGTCCCCGGCACCGTTCCTGGGCCTGGTCGCCCTTTTCCTGATCAGCATGGCCTACCTGGCCTTCGTCGTCTACGCGGCCGACCGCGGCGCTGGACGGGTGCGGCGGCGCATCGCCCTATTCGAGCGGATCCTTGACCGGGGGCAGCATGGATAGCCGGCGGACCGCCCTGACAGCCGTTCTGTTCCTGGCCGCGGTCAGCCTGCTGCTGGCAGGGCTCATCATCATCGCCGAGCTGCGGGACGACTATGCACTGGGCGGCGTCGCCCTGGGAGCCATCCTGGTGGCCTACGGGCTGATCGTCCTCTTCCTGCGGCGGCTGGACCTGATCGGGCCGCGCCGAGCGGAAGGGAAGTAGGCAGGAGGAGTCCATGTACCGACGGGCCCTGACCTGGCTGCTGCGGCAGACGGTGAAGCTGGATGTCTATATCAACCGGATCTACCCCTCCGACTGGAACCCCCTCTACTACACCGGCGGGTTAGCGCACTTTTTCCTCTTCTTGCTGGTCCTCTCCGGGATTCTGCTCTTCTTCTACTACGTGGCCAGCCTGGACGGGGCCTACGCCAGCATCCGCTACCTCAGCGAGGAGGTGCCCTACGGGTTTCTCCTGCGTGGCCTGCACCGCTACGCCGCCGACGGGTTCATCGTCGCCGTGCTGCTGCACCTGTTCCGCAACTGGTTCACCGACCGCTACCTCTTCGCCCGCGACGGCCCCTGGATCTCCGGGATGTTCCTGCTCATCCTGGGGGGCTTCGTCGGCGTGAACGGCTACCAGCTGGTCTGGGACCAGCGGGCCCAGGCCGTCACCGAGATCTTCGTGGCCATCCTCGGGGCCGTCCCCCTGGCCGGGGCGACACTGGTGCGCCTCTTCCTGGGCAGCGAGGGCATCAGCGCCGCCATGCTGCCGCGGATCCTCTTCCTGCACGTGGGGGTGGCCTCGTTCCTCTACGTCCTCCTGTGGTGGCACTACGTCCGCCTGCGCCACCCTAAGATCTGGCCGCCGGCCACCTGGGTGCTGCTGCTGCTGGGACTGCTCGTCTTGCTCTCCGCGCTGCCCGGGACGCGGCCCACCGCGGGGGTGCCGGCCCAGCCCGGCGTGCGGGTCACCGCCTACCCCCTGGACGTCTTCTTCCTGCTGCCCTTCTGGTTGGCCAGCTACCTGCCCCCGGGCGTGGTTGGAGCCGGGCTGGCCGGGCTTTTACTGCTGGGCTACCTCATTCCCTACCTGAAGCGGGAGGACGAATCCCGGATGGGCCCGCGGCACGCCGGCGTGGCTCAGGTCATCGACGGTAACTGTACCGGGTGCGAGCTCTGCTACTACGACTGCCCCTACGACGCCATCGTCATGGTCCCCTCACCCCATCCCGGCCTGACCAAGGCGGCGGCCAGCCGAAAGCTGCTGGCGGTGGTCATAGACTCGCGCTGCGTGGAGTGCGGCATCTGCGTGGGCGCGTGTCCCTTCCAGGCGCTGGAGCTTCCCCGGTTCCTGGAGGCGGACCTGATGCGGCGTATCGCTGAGCTGGTGCGGGCCCGGGCGCCGGCTTAGGGGATGTCCGGGGAGCGTTGCTCAGCACCGCCTGACCACCTGTGGCCCCGGCAGTGGGCGAGAGCAGATTTTCGGGGTGGGCGACAAGGAGGACGCGGGAGGACGGATGAAGGTTATTGGTTTTGTATGTGACTGGGCGGTGTCCACAGAAGGGCTGGTGGACGGGCGCGGGGAGCTGAAGGCGTATCCTGGCGTGCACATCGTGCGCATCCCCTGTTCGGGGTTTATGCGCCCGGACTGGCTGGAACAGTCTCTGCGCGCCGGGGCCGATGGCGCCTTCGTCACCGGCTGCCCCTACGGCGACTGCCTCAACCGTGAGGGCAACTACCTGATGCGGGACCGGATGGAGCAGCTGGCCCGGCGGCTGCAGCGGCGGCGCGTCGATCCGGGCCGCGTGGCCATGTTCGCCCACGGACTGCACGACCAGCAGGCTTTCCTCGCCGAGGTGGGGGCCTTCCTCCGGCGCCTGGAGAGCCTGCCCCAGCCGGCCGCCCGGCCGGTGCGCCCCGCTGTGGGAGCCGCCGCAGGGGAGGCGGCCGAATGACTCGGCGCCGCCTGCCGCTGCACACCCTGCTGCTCTACCTGCTGTTCTACCTGGTGTTTTTCCTGCTGCTGCTCTTCGTCGCGTCGTTCGGTCTGGTGGCGGAGGCGTGAGGGCAGGAGGAGCCGGCGTGGACCTGGCGCAGATCTACGCGCCCATCCAGCACGACCTGGACGCCCTGGACGGGCTGCTGCGGGCCGAGCTGGCCAGCGAGGATCCCCTGGTGGGGGAGCTGGTGACCTACGTGCTCTCTACGCGGGGCAAGCTGGTGCGCCCGGCACTGACCTGCCTGGCCGCCGAGGCCATCGGCGGCGGGGAGGAGGAGCGCCTCTACCTGGCGGGCACGGTCGAGCTCATCCACATCGCCTCCCTGATCCACGACGATATCATCGACCAGGCCGACGTGCGCCGCGGCAGCCCCACGGTCAATGTGCAGTGGGGCAACCAGCTGGCCGTCCTGCTGGGGGACCTGCTGTTCGCCCGGGCCTTCGACTTGATCAGCCGGGTGCGCCATCCCCAGGTGGCACCGGCGGTGGCCCACGCTGCGGTGCGCATGAGCCAAGCGGAAATCAAGCAGCTGGAGTATGCCGCGGAGCCTCACCAGCACGAGGGGGTCTACCTGGAGATCATCGAGGGGAAGACGGCAGCGCTCTTCTCCGCCGCCTGCCGCGGCGGTGCCCTCCTGGCCGGGGGGACCGCGGAACAGGCGGCGGCGCTGGCGGAGTTTGGCTTGAGTTGGGGGATGTCATTTCAGATCACCGACGACACCCTGGATCTGACCAGCCGGCCGGAGGCGCTGGGCAAGCCCATCGGCTCGGACATCCAGGGGGGGAAGGTGACATTGCCGGTGATCCACGCCCTGCGATGCGCCTCCCCAGGGGACCGGGCCGAGCTGCTGCGGCTGCTGCAGACGCCGTCCGCGGACGGACAGGTGGAAGAGGTCCGCCCCCTGCTGGATCGCTATGGGGCCATCGAGTACGCCGTGGACGTGGCCCGTCGCTATGCGGCGCGCGCCGCTGCGGCCCTGGAGGCGCTACCGCCCTCTCCCGCCCGGCAGAGCCTGCGCGCGCTCACCGAGTTCGTCCTGGTCCGCCCGCGCTGACCGCCATCCTCACCGGCGTTCTAGTCAGCACGGCGGCAGGGATCGGGTTTCCTCCCGGCAAACCCTGTTGGTGTTTTTGTGGCGCGTTGGGCCACGAGTGTGGAAGAGGCAGCGACGATGCAGGTGACGTGCATCATTCCCGCCTACAACGAGGCCGAAGGCATCGCCGCCGTGGTGGCCGCGGCGCGCGGCTGCGACCAGGTCACCGAGATCATCGTCGTCTCCGATGGGTCCACGGATGAGACGGCCCGGCGGGCGGCCGCCGCTGGCGCTGACCGGGTGCTGATCCTGCCACGCAACCGGGGGAAGGGCGGCGCCGTGGCGGCCGCGGTGCCCCACGCCCGGGGCGAGATCCTCCTGCTGCTGGACGCGGACCTGCGCGGGTTGCGCCCCTGGCACCTCAGCCGGTTGCTGGGCCCCATATGCGCCGGCCGGGCGGAGATGGCAGTAGGGGTGTTCACAGACGACCCGCTGCACGGGATGCTGCCCTGCCTCTCGGGCCAGCGGGCGGTGCAGCGGCGGCTGCTGCGCCATCCCGAGGTGCTGGCGGGTACGGGGTTCGGCTTCGAGCTGGCGCTGGACCGCCTGGCCCGGCGAGAGGGGGTGCGCGTGGTGGAGGTGCCTCTGGAGGGGGTGGCCCACCGGCGGAAGCGGCAGAAGTACGGGCCAGTGCGGGGGCTGCGCCAGGAAGTGCGGGCCTCGTCCGACCTCCTGCGGCAGGTCCGGCGGATGGTCATCCCGCGCCGGGCGGCCGCCCGCCCGCGCCCGTGGTATCCCATGAAGGCGAGGCGCAAACCGATGGTCCTGGCAGGCATCGTCCTGGTTCTGCTTATCCTCGTGCTGGCGCCGGTGTTCCTGGCGCCAGCGTCCCACGCGGCGCACGTGCCCATCGTCTCACCGCTGCACCCGGGAGACCGTCTGCTCGTGGTGGTGGCGCATCCCGACGACGAGGTCGTGGGCGCCGGGGGGCTGGTGGCGACCGCCCGCCGTCTGGGGGTGCCGGTGAGCGTCCTGGTCCTGACCAACGGTGACAGCAACCGGCTGAGCGCCACCCTGATCGGGCGCCACCTGCGCCCGGGCCCCGCCGACTTCCGGCGCACGGGGGCGGTGCGCCAGGAAGAGTCGCAGGAGGGGCTGCGCCGCCTGGGCGTCCCGGCCGAGGCGGTCTTCTTCCTGGGCTTTCCCGACCGGGTGCTCCCCCAGGTCCTGGCCAGTGAAGTGCCGGTGACCTCGCCGTTCACCCGCATGGACCACGCGGAGTATCCACGCGTGGTCGCGCCCGGGGGGCCCTACACCGCGGAGACCCTGCGCGTGCTGCTGCAGCGGGTGGTGGAGCAGGTGCGGCCCACCGTGGTCATCACCCACGCGCCGTTTGACCGGCACGGCGACCACCAGGCTGCCTACGCGTTGGTCAGCCCGTTGCTGGGCACGGTCCGCCTCTACACCTTCCTGGTGCACGCGCCCGGTTTTCCCCGCCCGCTGCGCTTCGCCCCAAGGGAGCCCCTGCAGCCTCCTGCCGGCCTGGCCCAACTGCGCGGATGGTCGTGGGTGGAGTTCCCCCTGTCGGCGGAGGCGCAGCGCGGCAAGCAGGAAGCGCTGAATGCGCACCGCAGCCAGCTGGAGACGCCGTACCTGCGGCTGCTCCTGGGCGCATTCGTCCGCACCAACGAGCTGTTCGCCGTTCCCCGCCAGGTCAATCCACCCGGCGAAGTGTCCAGGTGACCCCCGGTCCGGCCACAGTCTCCCGGGGCGTACCCAGCGCAGGGGGGACCGCGCGCCAGAGCAGCCAGCGACGCAGGGCGGGAGGCAGGGCGCCGGCGGAGGAGAGAGCCACCAGCAGCGTACCCCCGGGCAGGAGCACGCGGGCCAGCTCCCCGAAGGGCGGCGGCGCGTTCTGTAGCACCACCACCTCCAGCGCTCCGGTGGCCAGCGGCAGCGCCCACCCGTTGCCCACCACGCGGTATAGGGCAGGAGCGGGGCGCAGCCGCGCCAGCATCGCCGGCGAGAGGTCCACGGCTACGATGCGGGCGCGGGGAAAGCGGGTTCGCAGCAGGCGGGTAGCCGAGCCCGTCCCTGCGGCGATGTCCCCGCACCACCGGGGGTCGCCCCCGGTGGCTTCCAGCGCGGCGCGCAGCGCCGCGTCGTACCCGGGAGTGCGGGCGATGACGTCCGCCTCGTAGCGGGGGGCCGCCCGGCGATAGCGCCAGCGAAAGAGAGGGCCGAGGCGGGCTCCCACCGCGGGGAATGCCGCCTGCAGCAGGTAACCCAGGTCGGTCAGGACGGCCCCGCAGGGGGCTCGTCGGGGGGCGATGGGGGCTCCTCCTCGGGCGCTTCCAGCGTGCGGCGGAACTCGCGGATCGCCCGGCCCAGGGCCGCGCCCATGCCGGCCAGACGCTGCGGACCGAAGACCAGCAGGGCGATGGCCAGAATCAGGATCATCTCGGGAAAACCCACGTTCGGCAGCATACCCGTCCACCTCGACCTCATTATGCACCTGGGGATGCGGCGCCGCCAGGTGACGGCAGGCCCGAGGCATGGGTCCTGCAGCCATGGCTGGACGAGGGAGGAGGGGCCGCGGCGTCACAACGGGAATGTTACCGGCGTGAGCGAGGTCGGGCGCGAATCCACCTCGGCCATCCTGCGCCGGCTGGCGGGAAACGTCGCCGCCCTGCTGCAGACCTACGCGCTCCTGACCGGCGCGGAGGCGCGCGCCTCCATCCGGGACGTCATGAGTGGCATCCTCCTGCTGGCCGTCGCAGGGCTGCTGGCTGTTGTGGCGCTGGGGTTGGCCGTGGTCACGGCAGTGCTGCTGCTCTCGCTGGTCCTGCAGCCCTGGGAGGCGGCCGCCGTGGTCTTCGCCTCCAGCGGAATGGTGATGGTGCTGTGCGCGGGGATCGGCCTGGCCCGCCTGCGGCGGCGGCGCCTGCGGAAGGTGGTGGACGCGTTCAAGGAGGACCTGCGGTGGCTGCGTCGCCAGCTCCTGGAGAGCGACTGAAGACGCTGCGCGCGGATATCGCGCGGGACGCGGCGGAGGTACGCCGTCGCTGGCGGGCGGTGCGGGAGCGGGTCCCCCGGGAGTGGCGCGAGGTGCGCGTCGCCAGCCGGGAGGTGCTGGACCTGCTGTGGCTGGTGCTGCGCCGCCGCGCACCCGCAGACCGACCAGCCCCGCCTCCCCCGCGGTGATATAATCGACGCGGAGGTGGCGCATGCCCAACGTCGGACTGCCCGAGCTGCTCATAATCTTCCTCATCCTCCTCCTCCTCTTTGGGGCGAACCGCCTGACCGGCATCGGCCAGGCGCTGGGACGCACCATCCGGGAGTTCCGCAAGGAAGTGCGCGACGTGGAGGAGGACGTGCGCGGCGAGGGGCGTCCCAAGACCTCTGCCTGACCCGGGCTCCCCGTCCCCGCCATGGCCGTCGACCGGCCGATGACCATCGTGGAGCACCTGGAGGAGCTGCGGCGGCGGCTCCTGATGGCCATCGTGTCCCTGGCGGCGGCCACAGCGTTGTGCTGGTTCTTCGCCGACCCGCTCCTTTCGCTGCTCATCAGGCCGGTGACGGCATCGAGCGGGCGGGGAGTAATCTTCGTCGGGGTGACGGAGGCCTTCTTCGTCCGCTTGAAGCTGGCCCTCCTGGCGGGAGTCTTCCTCAGCCTTCCGGTAATCCTGTACCAGGTGTGGGCTTTCGTCGCCGTGGGGCTGACCCCTGTGGAACGCCGGTACGCGTTGTGGCTGCTGCCCCCGGCTTTGGTCCTCTTTGTCGGCGGCGCCCTCTTCGCCCTGCTGGCCATCGTTCCCGTGGGCGTCCGTTTCCTCCTCTCCTATCAGGTGCCCGGGGTGCTGGAACCCATGATCAGCGTGGGGGCCTATGTCTCCTTTCTCACCGCCTTCATGCTGGCCTTCGGCGCCGTCTTCGAGCTGCCCATCGTCCTCATTTTCCTGGCCAAGCTGGGCGTGATCACGCCGGCGCAACTGGCCGGCGGGCGGCGCTATGCCCTGGTGGCCATCGTCGTCCTGGCCGCCGTGCTCACGCCTGGAGGTGATGTCTTCTCCCAGCTGCTCATGGCCGTGCCCGCCTACCTGCTGTACGAGGCCTCGGTGTGGATAGCCCGTCTGGTCGCCCCCTCCCCCGCAGCGATGCAGCAGGTTGAGGGGCGCTAGGCGGAACCAGGAAGCATGGCCCGCCGCCGCACCCGAAGCCCGTGGTGGGTCCTCCTTTTCATAGTGTTTGTCGGCGGGGTGCTGGGCAGCGTCATCTCCGAGGCGCTGGCCGCCTATCCGTCGCTGGGGTTCCTCACCCGGGAAGTACGTCTGGCCCTGGCCGACCCGCCGTTCACCGTCGACCTGCGCCTGCTCACGGTGACCTTCGGGCTGACCATCCGCCTGAACCTGGCCATGGTGGGCGGTGTCTTCCTGGCCGTCTGGCTCTTCCGCCTTATGGTCTGATGGGGGCCAGAAAACGTCCCGCCCCCGCCGATAGTCCTGTTGAGGCCTGCGGGCCCATGCTATACTGCTTTATGATGTGAAAGTTTCGGCTCCAGCGGGGCCCCGCCGGAAAAGGGAATGGCGGTGCGTTCCCGTTTCGGGTCGAGCGTGCACGCGCAGCTCGGCCTTCGATGGTTCATCCGGGCAGCGGGGAGGCGGGTGCCAGCGGTCGGGGTGGCCGCGGCAGCCGCCCGGGTCCTCGCTGTGTCCGGATGAGTCGACCGCCCGGTCTCGCTCGCCGATCGACGCCCGGGAGCCGAGGACCGGAGGCTCTTTGCGGTGGAGGTGTCCGGCAGCCCGCGGAACGCTGTGCTTCGCGGGGCTCCCGCCCGTCCCAAGGTCACGGCTCTGCCCAGTGAGGCGCGGCCGCGGGAGCGGTTACACCTGGTCGGTCCCCAGGCCCTGGGGACAACAGAGCTGCTGGCCATCGTCCTCGGCACCGGAACCCGCGGCCGCGGGGTCCTGCCCCTGGCCGAGCACCTGCTGTCCGCCTTTGGCTCGCTGCAGGATCTCAGCCAGGCCCGCCTGGAGGAGATCGACCGGGTGCAGGGGGTTGGTCCGGCCAAGGCGGCCGCCCTGGTGGCCGCCTTCGAGCTGGGGCGGCGGGCCCACGGCCCGGCCCCGGCCTCCCGCTACGCCATCCGCACACCCGCCGACGCCGCCCGTCTGCTCCTGCCGCTGATGCGCTACCTGGACCGGGAGCACTTTCGGACGGTGCTGCTGAACACACGGCACGAGGTCATGGCCATCGTGGAGGTGGCGGTGGGCAGCCTGGACAGCGCGCCCATCCACCCGCGGGAAGTCTTCAAGGAGGCGGTGCGCCGCAGTGCCGCCGCCCTGATCCTGGCGCACAACCACCCCTCCGGCAATCCTGAGCCCAGCGGTGACGACCTGGCCATCACCGAGCGCCTGCGCGCTGCGGGGCGGATCGTGGGCATCGATGTCCTGGACCACCTCATCACCGGGAATGGCAGTGTTGTCAGTCTGCGCGAGCGAGGCGCGCTCTAGGTGAGGATCGCCAAGGAGGACGACGGTGTTTGACTGGCTGGTCGGACGGCTGTCACGCGATATGGGGGTGGATCTGGGGACGGCCAACACCCTGGTCTACATCCGCCGTGAGGGGGTTGTGCTCCGCGAGCCCTCCGTGGTGGCAAAGAGCACCGAGGACGGGCACATCCTGGCGGTGGGGGAAGAGGCCAAGCGGATGCTCGGCCGCACCCCGGGCCACATCACGGCCATGCGGCCGCTGCGCGACGGGGTCATCGCCGACTTCGACACCACGGCGGCGATGCTGGCCTACTTCATCAAGAAGGGCATGCGTACGCGGGCCCTCTTCCGGCCGCGGGTGGTCGTTGGCATCCCCTCGGGCGTCACGGAGGTGGAGAAGCGGGCCGTGGTGGACGCCACCATGCAGGCCGGGGCGCGGGAGGCCTACCTGATCGAGGAGCCCATGGCCGCCGCCATCGGCGCCGGGCTGCCGGTCTCCGAGCCGGTGGGGAGCATGATCGTGGACATCGGCGGCGGCACCACGGAGGTGGCGGTCATCGCCCTGGGGGGGATTGTCACCAGTCGCTCCATCCGCGTCGCCGGCGACGAGATGGACGAGGCCATCATCCAGTACGCGAGGCGTGCCTACAACCTGCTGATCGGGGAGCGCTCCGCGGAGGAGATCAAGATCGCCATCGGCTCGGCCTATCCCCTGGACCACGAGGAACAGGTAGTGGACGTCCGGGGGCGGGACCTGCTCTCCGGGCTGCCCCGGACGGTGCGCATGACCAGCACCGAGATCCGCGAGGCCATGGCCGAGCCCATCCAGGCCATCGTCGAGGCGGTCAAGCAGACCCTGGAGCGGACTCCGCCGGAGCTGGCAGCCGACATCGTGGACCGTGGCATCGTGCTCACCGGCGGCGGCGCGCTCCTCCGCGGGATGGACCGCCTGCTGGCCGAGGAGACGGGGATGCCGGTGACCCTGACCGACGACCCGCTGTCCGACGTCGCCCTGGGGACGGGGCGGGCGCTGGAGGAGATCGAAACGCTACGCAAGATCCTCATCGCCCCCAAGCGCGGGTGATGCGCCGGCAGTAACTGGCGGCCCGGGACGGGGGCGGAGCCCGGAGAAGACCCATGAGCGGACGGCACGCCACCTTCCTCTTCCTGGTGTTGGTGCTGGCGGTCCTGGTGCTGCTCACCGGCCAGGTGCGGGGGGAGGACCGCCGCCACCTGGGGCCTCTGGGGAGTGGCGTCCTCGTCGCGCTGGCCCCGCTGCAGACCGTCATGGCTCGGGCCGCTGACTCCCTCTCCCGCGGCTGGCAGGTGTACACGGAGATCGGACGGCTGCGCATGGAGAACGCGCGGCTGCGCGAAGAGGTGCAGCGGCTCACCCGTGAGGTCTCCCGCCTGCGCGAGACCGCCCAGGCAGCGCAGAGATTGGAGGCGCTCCTGGCGTTTAAGGAACAGGTTCCTTACCGCGTGCTGGCCGCCCGGGTGATTGGTCGGGATCCGGCCTCCTGGTTCGCCACCATCGTGGTAGACCGGGGGAGCAATGAGGGTGTGGCGCGCGGTAGCCCGGTGGTCACCGCGGAGGGAGCGGTGGGCCGGGTGATGGAGACCACGCCCTTCACCGCCAGGGTCCTGCTGTTGTCCGATCCCCGCAGCGCCGTGGGCGTGATTCTGCAGGATTCCCGGGAAGTAGGGGTGGTGGAGGGAAACGGCCAGGGGGACCTGCTGATCAAGTACCTTTCGCGCGCCACCGCCGTGCGGCCGGGAGACGTGGTTATCACTTCCGGGCAGGGAGGCGTCTTCCCCCGCGGACTGGTGGTGGGGCGGCTGCAGACCATCCGCCCGGCGGAAGGGGGGGCAGTCTTCCGTGAAGGGACGGTGCGCCCGGCTGTCGACCTGAGCCGCCTGGAAGAGGTACTGGTGTTGCTGCCGGAAGGGAGTCCGCGCCACTGATGGCTGTGGTGGTTGTCGCCCTGCTCCTCCTGAACGCGCTGGTGCACAGCGTCTGGCTGGTGCGCCTCCCCCTGTGGGGGCAGGTGGCCGACCCGGCCATCCCCCTGATCGTCGCCGTGGCGCTGCGCCGCCCGGGCTGGGGGCCACTGGTGGGACTGGGGGCGGGTCTGCTGCAGGACCTCCTCTTCGGCGGCAGCGTGGGGTTGGTGGCGCTGGCCAAGCTGGTCGTGGGACAGGTGGCGGGAGTGCTGGGGCGGACGGTGCTGGTGGACCAGCCGCTGCTTCCCTGGGCCATCACGGCGCTGGCCACGGTGCTGCACCAGGGGGCGCTGGCGGCGGTGCTGGCGGTCACCGGCCTGCTGCCCGTCTCGCCCGCCATCTTCGGCCGGCCGCTGCTGGGGCAGGTGGCGCTGAACCTGCTGGCGGTCTGGCCAGCCTTCGCCGCCGTCCGCTGGCTGTGGCCCGGGCCGCGCGCGGCGCCGAAGCGGGAGCGGCCTCATGCCCTCTGAGCGCACCTCCAGGCGGCTGGCGGCCTTTACCGTCATCAGCGTGCTGCTCTTCGCCCTGCTGCTGGGGCGCCTGTGGCAGATGCAGGTGCTGCAGGGGCATCGCTTCCGGCAGCTCTCCGAGGAGAACCGGCTGCGCGACCTCCGGCTGCCCGCGCCCCGCGGCATCCTGTATGATCGCAGAGGCCGACCGCTGGTCACCAACCGCGCCGCCTTCACCGTTTCCCTGTTGCCCATGGAGCTGCGCAGTCCGCAGCAGGTGCTACCGCGTCTGGCGGCGATACTGGAGGTGACCCCCGCAGAGATCCAGCAGCGTCTGCAGCAGGCCCGGCGCCGCCCCTTCGAGCCGGTGCGGCTGCTGCGGGACGCCCCCAAGCGAGTCGTGGCTATGGTGGAGGAGAACCGTCTTGACCTTCCCGGGGTGATCATCGAGGTGGAGCCGGTGCGGCATTACCTGTACGGGTCGCTGGCCGCCCACGCGCTGGGCCACCTGGGGGAGATCGACGCGGCGGAGCTGGCCAGCCCGGCGTGGGAAGGCTACCGCATGGGCGACCTCATCGGGAAGGCGGGCGTGGAGCGGTCCTACGACCGCGAGCTCCGCGGCCACGACGGCCGGCTGCGTGTGGAGGTGGACGCACGGGGGCGGGCGCTGGGCATCCTGGGGCGCGACCCCGCTCATCCCGGGCGGTCGCTGGTCCTGACCATCGACCTGGACATCCAGAAGGCCGCCGAGGCCGCCCTGGGGGAGATGGTCGGAGCCGTGGTCGTCTTGGACGCCCGCAACGGGGAGGTCCTGGCCATGGCCAGCCACCCGACGTTTGATCCCAACGCTTTTGCCGCTGGGATCTCTCCGCAGGCCTGGGCCCGCCTGGCCGCGGACCGCAGCCTGCCCCTGCTCAGCCGCGCGGTGGACAGTACCTACGAGCCGGGGTCGGTCTTCAAGGTGGTCACCGCCGCGGCGGCCCTGGCGCGGGGCACGGCCACCCGCGCCACCCGCGTGACCTGCAACGGGACCTTCCGCCTGGGCGGATGGGTCTTCCGCGACCTGAAGGCGCACGGCACCGTGAACTTCATCGAGGGCGTCGCCCAGTCGTGCAACGTCTTCTTCTGGACCCTGGGCACGCGCACCGGAGGCGAGGCCATGGCGGAGATGGCCCGGGCGCTGGGCCTGGGGGAGCGCACCGGGATCGACCTGCCCTCCGAGAGCCCCGGCCTAATTCCCGACAGCCACTGGAAGCAGCGGACGCAGGGCGAGCCCTGGTACCCGGGGGACAACGCCAACATGGCCATCGGGCAGGGCTGGGTGAACGTCACCCCGCTGCAGGTGGCACGGATGATCGCCGCCATCGGCAATGGGGGAACGCTGGTCCGGCCGCACCTGGTGCGCCAGGTGCTGGATGCGGACGGCAGGCCGTCCCGCAGCCTCACCGTGCCGCCGGCGGGCCGCGTGGCCTTTCGCCCTGATGTGCTGGCCACGCTGCAGGAGGCGCTGGCGGCGGTGGTGCAGCGGGGCACCGGCCGGGGCGTGGCGATTCCGGGGCTGTCCGTCGCCGGCAAGACCGGCAGCGCGGAGAACCCCCGCGGGCGGCCCCACGCCTGGTTTGCGGCCTACGCCCCGGCGGAGAACCCGCGGGTTGCCGTGGCCGTGCTGGTAGAGCACGGCAGGCGCGGTGGACTGGTGGCCGCGCCCGTGGCCAGGGCGGTGTTGCAGGCCGCCTTCGGGATAAGCGGGGTGCCCCAGGCGAGGGGAGGCCCGCCGTGAGGCGGGTGCTGCGCGCCCTGGACATGCCGCTGCTGGTGACCACCGGGCTGCTGGTCGCCTTTGGACTGGTAGCCCTGGCCAGCGCCGCCGTCCCCCTGGGCGGGCCCTGGGCCTACGTGCGCACGCGCCTGCTCCACCTGGCCTTCGCCCTGGGGGCGATGGTGGCCGCGGCCCTGGTGGACTACCGCCGTCTGGCCGGATATTCCCGGTGGCTCTATGCGGCCATGCTGGTCCTGCTGGTGGCGGTGCTGCTTTTGGGGGTCACCCGGCTGGGCGCGCAGCGCTGGATCCCGCTGGGACCCCTCGGTGGCTTTCAACCGTCGGAGCTGGCAAAGATTGTGCTCGTCCTGAGCCTGGCGCGGTCCCTGAGCACGCAGCCGCTCCCGTCCACCCTGTCCGATCTGCTGGCTCCCCTGGCCCATGTGGGGATCCCCATGGTCCTGATCTTCCGGCAGCCGGACATGGGCAGCGCCATGGTTCTGGGGGCCATCCTGCTGGGGATGCTCTTCCTGGCCGGAGTCCGGCTGAGGCTGCTGGTCGGCCTGGGAGGGCTGGGCCTGATGGGCGCACCCTTCCTCTGGTCGGCCCTGCGCGACTATCAGCGTCAGCGCCTGCTGGTCTTCCTCGACCCGGGGATCGACCCGCTGGGCGCGGGCTATGCCCTCAACCAGGCCAAGATCGCGGTGGGCTCGGGGCAGATCTGGGGAAAGGGGGTGTTTGCCGGCACGCAGAACCTGCTGCGGTTTATCCCCGAGCAGCACACCGACTTCATCTTCACCGTCATCGGGGAGGAGATGGGATTCGTCGGCGGAGTCCTTCTCCTGCTGCTCTTCCTGATCTGGATCTGGCGCGCACTGCAGATTGCTTACACCGCCGCGGACCGGCTGGGGATGCTGGTCGCCGGCGGCATCGCCGTCATGACCGTCTTCCACGTCTTCGTGAACATCGGGATGACGGTGGGGCTGATGCCGATCACGGGCATTCCGCTTCCCTTCATCAGCTACGGCGGCAGCTCCCTGCTCACCATGGGCGTGGCCACGGGGCTGCTGCTCGGCATCGGGGCGCGGCGGAGAAAGATTCTCTTGTGAGGAGTGGATATGGGACGCGAGATCTTTGCCAACGTTGAGCCCTACGAGACTCGGGTGGCCGTCACCGAGGACGGCACCCTGGTGAATATCTTCGTGGAGCGGGGCGAGCCCCTCGCCGGCAACATCTATAAGGGCAAGGTGGTGAACGTCCTCCCGGGCATGGAGGCCGCGTTTGTGGACATCGGCCTGGAGCGCAACGCCTTCCTGCACGTGGCCGACATCCGCAGCCAGCGGTTGGCCGGCGAGGAGCTGGACGAGTCCTTCGGGCGGGGGGCCATCGCCGACCGCCTCCGCCCCGGCCAGGAGATCCTGGTGCAGGTCACCAAGGAGCCCATGGGCAGCAAGGGGGCGCGGGTGACCACCTACATCGCCCTGCCAGCCCACTACCTGGTGCTGATGCCCACCGTGAACTACGTGGGCGTCTCCCGGCGCATCGAGGCGGAGGCAGAGCGCAAGCGCCTGCGCCAGATCGCCGAGGCCATCAAGCCGGAGAAGATGGGGGTGATCGTGCGCACCGCCGCCGAGGGGGTCAGCGAGAAGGAGCTGAAGGCGGACGTGGACTTCCTTCTCTCGGTGTGGAACCGGGTGACGGAGCGCGCGCGCAACGGGCGGGCGCCGGTCCTGATCTACCAGGACGTGCGCCTCATCCGCCGCGTGGTGCGCGACCTGCTCACCGAAGACGTGCAGCGGTTTGTCGTCGACTCCCCGGAGGAGTACGGTCGCATCCTGGATCTCCTCTCCTCCTTTGCCCCGGCGCTGAAGTCCCGGGTCGTCCTGTACAAGGGGGAGGAGCCCATTTTCGAGCACTTCGGCGTGGAGAAAGAGCTGGAGCGCGCGCTGCGGCGCAAGGTCTGGCTGCGCTCGGGCGGGTACATCGTCATCGACCGCACCGAGGCGCTCACCGTGATCGACGTGAACACGGGCAAGTACGTGGGCAAGACCGACCTGGCCAGCACCATCTTCAAGACCAACCTGGAGGCGGTGGAGGAGATCGTCCGCCAGATCGTCCTGCGCGACATCGGGGGGATCATCCTGGTGGACTTCATCGACATGGAGAACGAGCGGCACCGCAAGCGGGTGCTGCAGGCGCTGGAGGAGGCGGTGCGGCGGGACCGCGCCAAGATCCACATTATCGACCTGACCCAGCTGGGGCTGGTGGAGATCACCCGCAAGCGGGTGCACCAGGATCTGGAAGAGGTGATGCGCATCCCCTGTCCCTACTGCGAGGGGCGGGGACGGGTACTCAGCCCGGAGACCATGAGCCTGCGGGCCCGGCGGGAGGTGCGGCGGCTGGCGCGGACCAGCCGGGCGCGGGCCCTGCTGGTGGAGGTCCACCCGCAGGTGCATGCGCTGCTGGCGAGAGACGGCGACGCCTGGCTGCACCAGCTGGAGGAGAGCAGCGGCAAGCGCATCCTCCTGCGGCCGCGGGACGGGCTGCACCTGGAACGGATCACCGTCACAGAGGCGGCCGAGGCGGCGGCGCTGGAGCGGGAGGAGGCCCTGGTCGGTGCGGGCCGGCGCACCCAGCTGCGCTGGCTGGAGGAGGAGCCCGAGGAGGCGGTGGAGCTGGCGGAGGAGGAAGAGGAGGAGTACGGGCACGCGGCGCTTGTCGGCGCATCGTCCTCCGGGGGCATCCTGGCACGGCTGCGCCAGCTCTTCGCGGTGCGACGAAGCTGAACTGGATGGTCCAGGGTGCAGGCACGAGGGTGCCGCCGGCGGACCGCAGGGCGTTTGACGGAGGGGAGGGCGGCTGCTAAAGTAGCCTTCTGGGTGTTTGGGCCCGCGGAGGAGAGGCAGTGTACGCGGTCATCGAGGCAGGGGGAAAGCAGCTGCGTGTGCGGGAAGGAGACACCGTACGCGTGGAGCGGCTGCCTGGGGCTCCGGGGGACCGGGTGACGCTGGACCGCGTCCTGCTGGTGGGCGACGGGAGGACCGAGATCGGCAGGCCTCTGGTCGCCGGCGCCACTGTCCGGGCCCGGGTGCTGCGGCAGGGACGGGCTCGCAAGGTTCGGGTGGTGAAGTACAAGCCGAAGGCGCACTACCGGCGGCGGCAGGGGCACCGTCAGGCCTTCACGGAGCTGCGCATCGAGAAGATCGAGCTCACCGAGGCGGCCGCGGCCCCTGAGCAGGAGGCTGTCCGGGAGTCCCCGCGAGCGGCGCGCCGGCGGCGGCCAGGGGTGGAGGTCAGAGAGGCGGGAGGCGCGTAGATGGCACACAAGAAGGGCGGCGGCAGTTCGCGCAACGGACGGGACAGCCAGAGCAAGCGGCTGGGCGTCAAGGCCTTCGCCGGGCAGCGGGTCAGCGCGGGGTCGGTGCTGATCCGACAGCGCGGCACCCGGGTGCGGCCTGGTCGCAACGTGGGCATGGGCCGGGACTTCACCCTCTTTGCACTGATCGACGGGATCGTGGCCTTTGAGCGCCGCGGCCGCGACGGGCGGCAGGTGAGCGTGGAGCCGTTGCACTGAGGGGTGCGGATGTAGTGCGGTCAGGCCCGGGTCCCCTGGACTCCGGGCCTCGTTGTTGTGAGGGCTGAGATGTTTATCGACAGAGCGCGGGTGCACGTGCGGGGCGGCGACGGCGGCAGCGGGGCCGTTTCCTTCCGCAGGGAGAAGTTCGTCCCTAAAGGCGGCCCCGACGGCGGGGACGGGGGACGCGGCGGGGACGTGGTCTTCGTCGCCGACGGGGGGATGAGCACCCTGCTGGACTTTCACTACCGCCAGCACATCCGGGCAGGGCGGGGGGGCCACGGGGAGGGAGGCCAGCGACACGGACGCGATGGCGAGGATGTGGTGGTGGCGGTGCCGGCGGGGACGGTGATCCGTGACGCCCGGACCGGGGAGGTGATCGCCGACCTGACGGTGGCGGGACAGCGGGCGGTGGTGGCCCGTGGCGGCCGGGGCGGGAGGGGGAACGCCCGTTTTGCCACCCCCACGCAGCGGGCGCCGCGGCGCGCCGAGCCGGGCCAGCCGGGCGAGGAGCGGCTGGTGGAGCTGGAGCTGCGACTGATCGCTGACGTGGGCCTGGTGGGGCTGCCCAACGTGGGCAAGTCCACGCTGCTGGCGCGCGTCTCTGCGGCCCGGCCCAAGATCGCCGACTATCCCTTCACCACCACCCAGCCGGCGCTGGGGGCAGTCCGCGTCCCCGACGGCCGCTCCTTCGTCCTGGCGGAGATCCCCGGGCTGATCGAGGGCGCGCACCTGGGCGCCGGGCTGGGACACGACTTCCTCCGGCACATTTCCCGCACCCGCGTGCTCATCCACCTCCTGGACCTGGCCGCGGAGCGCGACCCGCTGGCGGACCTGGATGCCGTAAACGAGGAGCTGCGCCTCTATGACCCTGGCCTGCTGCAGCGGCCGGCCCTGGTGGCGCTGAACAAGGTGGACCTGCCGCCAGCTCGCGCCAGGCTCGCCGCCGTGACGGCGCAACTGAGCGCGCGTGGCCTGCGCGCCTGGCCCATCTCCGCCGCCAGCGGCGAGGGGGTGGACGACCTGCTGCGCGCGGCAGCGGATCTCCTGCAGCGGGAGAGGACCGCCCATGCGGCGGGGCGAACCACGAGCTGATGGCCGCACGCCGTCGCCTGGGCATCATGGGCGGGACCTTCGACCCCATTCACTACGGGCACCTGGTCACCGCCGAGGAGGCGCGGGTGCAGTTCAACCTGGAGCGGGTGGTTTTCATCCCCAACCGCCACCCCCCACATAAGGACCCCCGCGAGGTCTCCGACCCCGCCCACCGCTACCTGATGACGGTGCTGGCCACGGCCACCAACCCCTACTTCACCGTCTCCCGCGCGGAGATTGACCGGGAAGGGCCCTCGTACACCATCGACACGCTGCTGGCCTTCCGGCAGCGCTACCCGGAGGCGGGCCTCTACTATATCACCGGCGCGGATGCCATCCTGCAGATCCTCCGCGGGGAGTGGGAGGACTCCCCGCGCCTGCTGGGCCTGTGCGACTTCATCGCCGCCACCCGTCCCGGCTTCGTCCTGGACCACGAGTCGGTCCGGACGCACAACGTGACCGGCCGGCGGCTGGAGAACATCCACTTCATGGAGATTCCAGCCCTGGCCATCTCCTCCACCGACATCCGCCGCCGCGTCGCCCAGGGGAAGCCCATCAAGTACCTGGTGCCCGAGCCGGTGGAGCACTACATCGTCAAGCACGGCCTCTACCGGCTCGCGCCGGCGGACCACGCCGGGGTTCGCCGCTCCCGGGATGGGTGAGCCTCCCAGCCTCCTCCGAGCGCGGACAGCAGCAGCCGCGGCGGAGGGCAAGGCCGCCGAGCAGGTGGTCGTCCTCGACCTGCGCACGCTGACCCTGGTCACCGACTTCTTCGTCATCTGCACGGCCACCAGTCGCGTGCACATGAAGGCGGTGCGCGAAGGGATCGAGGAAGCCATGGAACGGGCCAGCTTCCGGCTGCAGGCGCGAGAGGGCGATGAGGAGGCGCAGTGGGTGCTGCTGGACTACGGCGATGTGGTGGTGCACCTGCTCAGCCCCCAGACGCGGGCCTTCTACAAGCTGGAGCGGATGTGGGCCAGGGCCCCCCAGGTGGCCGTTTCCGGCGGGAGGACGGGGTAGGCGGCGGCGCTGCTGTGCGGCCTACCCCCTTTCCAGCGGTCGGTTTGACAGCGACCGGGAGCCTTCGCTATGCTGGCCGCGCCATGGACGGCGTGCTGCCCGCAGCCAACCGCTGCTTTATCTGCGGTCCGGACAACCCCGTGGGACTGCGCCTGGGGTTTTCCCCGCAGGGCCCCGGCGTGGCCGCCGAGTTCGTCCTGGGACAGGAGCACATCGGCTGGGAGGGGGTGATCCACGGGGGACTCATCGCGGCGGTCCTGGACGACGCCATGGCCAACATCTGGGCCTGGCGCGGCACGCCCGCGGTGACCACCAGTATCTCCGTGCGCTTCCGCCGTCCGGTCCGCCCGGGAGAGCGGCTGCGGGTCTTCGCCGAGCCTGTGGGGGCGCGGCGATCGGCCATGCAGCGGGCCCGGGGGACGGTGATGCGGTCCGACGGCATCCCGGTCGCCGAGGGAAAGGGCGTGGTCCTGATAGGGCCCCGCGCCGCCGGCCTGGCAAAGGACTGATGGCCGGAACGGATCGCCAGCGCGATATCGCCACAAACCGCCGGGCCCGCTACGAGTACCACATCGAGGAGACGGTGGAGGGCGGCCTGGTCCTCACCGGTACCGAGGTGAAGTCACTGCGCGCCGGCCGGGCCAGCCTGGCAGAGGCGTTCGCCCGGGTGGAACGCGGCGAGGTCTGGATCCACGGGATGCACATCCCCCCCTATGAGGCGGGCAGCGTCTTCAACCACGACCCGCTGCGCTCCCGCAAGGTCCTGCTGCACCGCAGCGAAATCAACCGGCTGCTGGGGAAGGCGCAGCAGAAGGGCTACACCCTGGTCCCCCTGCGCCTGTACTTCAAGGGGGGCCTGGCCAAAGTGGAACTGGCCGTGGCGCGGGGCAAGAAGGCCTACGACAAGCGGGAGGCCATCGCCCGGCGGGAGGCGCAGCGGGAGATGGCGCAGGCGCTCAAGCGCGGTCTCCGGGGGCCTGGGCGGCGGTGACTTCTGGTATACTTGTAGGCGGTCGGGATACGGGGGCGATCGGTCTCGACTGGGTGGGAAGAAGCAGGGTGGCGAGCCGAGGTGCCAGGACCTCGTTAATCAACTGGCAGACGCGATAAGCGTCAACACCAACTACGCACTCGCCGCTTAAGAAGCGGTGACGTCCTCCCGGGAGGGCCGGTGGCCCGGGCAGGGCGCGACAAGCCGGCTACCCGTCGCGGTCTCGGCCCGGGGCCGCGCCGGGGAAGGCAATCGGGCTGGCCGCCGGAGGATCCGGTCCGCGGGAGCACCGGCGGCGAGACGAAAACGCGGGCTACGCTCGTAGAGGCTCTGCCCTCACTCACTCAGGACGCGGGTTCGATTCCCGCCGCCTCCACCAAAGGATTTTGCCTGCAGGACGCGGGGTTTACGCTCGCGTTCTGCTCTTTCCCTGCCCCGTGCCTGGGATAACCAAACCCTGAGGGTCGCGCGGTGTGGCAAGTATCGCCGGCTGGCCAGGTGGTCGTTGATCACCAACCCAGGGATCGCGTCTGGGGATGTGTAACGCGCGATGCTTCGCTCGTCGTCCATCCTCACAATTTCGGCGTCAACGATCCCTAGACTGTTGAGGACCTCAGCCACCATAACCTGCTCGCCCTGATCTACACGGGCAGCATCCTGGGGGCCGGGGTGGCCTGGACGCGAGTCCTGACCGCCCTGGCCATGGCCTTCATCGTCGGCTGGGCGATGACCCTGGCCTTGCGCCGGGAGGAGGCGCAGCGGCTGGAGAAGCAGCCGGGCAACGCGAAATCCCGCATCCTGAGCGCTACCGACCTCACCATCCTGGCCCTTTTGGTTGTGGCACTGCTGGCTCCCAACTACCTGGTGCGAGGCGGTCCATATGTCCAGAGGGTAGCGGTCTGGGCGGCCGGGATGACCCTGGTGGCCGCCTACGCGTGCTGGAAGAAGACCCGCGAGCAGGTCCGCCGCTGGCTGGAGGAAACCTGGTGGTTCGTGCGCGTCATCTTCCCTCTTTTGCTCGTCGGCGTGTTTATCGTCGGCGTCATCGGGCCCGGGCTCAGCCTCCCCAACTGGCTGGCCATCGGTCGGGTGTTGGGGGCGAAGAAGGCCGTCGTGTACGTGGGCACGATCATCGTCCTGGGGACCATCGGCGGCTGGTTCGCCGGGACGTTCATCTTCAGGTAAAGGAGGAGACAGCACGGTCACAGTGGAGATCTTCGGTCCGGGGTGCCCGCGGTGTCACGCCACCAAGCAGGCCGTCCAACAGGCGGTGCGCGCGCTCGGCCTGGAGGCGACCATCACGGAGATCGCCGACCCGAAAGAGATGGCCAGACAGCGGATCATTTTCACCCCGGCCGTGCGGATCAACAGCGAGGTGAAGTGCGCCGGCCGTGTCCCGCAGGTGTCAGAGGTCACGAGCTGGCTGGCCACGGCGGCCGCGACCGCTGAAGGGACTTAGTGGCAGCAGAGGGGATGGGGCTGAGACGAAGGTCAAGGTGCTGTTCTGCAACTGCAAGGGACTCTGTGACTCTTTCAAAAGATACGGACATGAATACGCTGGATCCCGCCTGAAGCCCCGACGGCCGCCGCCTCGCCTTCCTCTCCAGCCGCTCGGGAGACCTGGCACTGTGGGTCATGGAGACGACCCCAGGCGGGGTGCGGGGGGCAGACCTCCTGGAGTCGCCTGCCATTCTTGGGGTGCCCTAGGCCAGTTGTACCTCCAGGCCGGCCTGGCGGAGGCGCGCGACCTCCTCGGGTGGCGCACCGCTATCGGTGATGATCAGGTGGGCGGCACCGATGGGGCAGATCTGGACCAGGGTGGTCTTGCCCAGCTTGGTGTGGTCGGCCACCACCACCACGCGCTGCGCTGCATAGACCATGGCCCGGTTCACCTCCGCCTCCTCCTCGTTGAAGGTGGTCAGCCCCCGCTCCACCGAGATGCCGTTCACCCCGATGAAGGCCAGGTCCACATTCAGCCCCTGGAGCGCCTGAGCAGCCGCGCTGCCCACGAGCTCGTAGGAGGACCCGCGCAGCCGACCACCGGTCAGGTGGACGCGGATGCGCTCCTCCCTCGCCAGCTCCATGGCGATGTTCACCGCGTTGGTCACCACCACCACTTCACGCCCGCGCAGGGCCCGGGCCACGGCGGTGGTGGTGGTGCCCCCGGTGAGGGCCACGGTCTGGCGCTCGGCGACCAGGGCAGCGGCGGCCAGCCCGATGCGGCGCTTCTCCGCGCTGCAGGTACGCTCACGCTGGCGGAAGGAGGCCTCATAAAGGGAAAGCTCCGGGGTCGTCGCCCCGCCGTGCCGCCGGATCGCCAGTCCCTGACGCTCCAGCAGCCGCAGGTCCCGGCGCGCCGTGGCCGGAGAGATGTCGAACTGCGCGATCAGGTCTTCCACCCGGACCTCGCCGCCTGTTCGCAGGGCCTCCAGGATCTGCAGGCGCCGGGTGGCGGGCTTCGCTGACTTCATCTTCATCGCTACATGCAGGCACCGTGGCTGCGTGGCACAGGCTTCTCCTACCGATTTTGTCAGAATCCGACCGATCAGTCAAAATGTAGACATATTTGTGATCAAATGCTAAAGTGCTTGTAGCCGATCGATCAATCTCCGGACCTATCGAGGATCCCTGTGACGGAACGCCTCGGCCGATTCACTGAGGCAGAGATCCTCGCCCAACCACGGGCCTGGGGTGAGGTCCTGCACCTCGCGCAGGGTACGGTGAGTCCCCTGCGGGACCTGTGGCACTGTAGCCCTCCGGCGCAGCTCCTGCTCACCGGGTGCGGGTCGTCGTACTACCTGGCGCTGGTCGGAGCACACCTCCTCCAGGCGCAGCTTCGGGTGCCCTGCCGCGCGCTGCCGTCCTCGGAGATCGTCTTCGCCCCCGACGAGGCGGCCCTTGGTGCCTCGTCCCTCCTGCTGGTGGCCCTGTCCCGCTCTGGCGAGACCACGGAGACGGTGTGGGCGGTGGAGCGCCTGCGGGAGCGCGGCGCTACCACGGTGGCGCTCACCTGCAGCGCCACCGGACCGTTGCTGCAGGCCAGCCACTTGGCCATCCCCCTGCCGGTGGAAGAGCGCAGCGTGGTGATGACCGGCTCCTTCACCTCGATGCTGCTCACCCTGGCCGCGCTGGCGGCCGCTCTGGCCGGTGACGAGCCGGCACTGGCGGCGCTGCGGCCCGCTCCGGAGCTGGCCGCGGCGGAGATGACGGCGCTTGCGGCCCACGCCCGAGAGGTGGCCGCGGCCCCCTCCGGCGGTTTCGTCTACCTGGGGACGGGGCCGACGTTTGGCCTCGCCGCCGAAGGTGCGTTGAAGATGGTCGAGATGAGCCTGATGCCGGGATGGGCCTACCACACCCTGGAGTTTCTGCACGGTCCCAGGGCGGCTGTATCCAGGGAGATGGTGGTTGTGGGGCTGCTCTCCGCACCGGGGGCTACCTTCCAGCGGCGGGTCCTGCAGGACGTGGCCGCTCTGGGGGCGCGGGTGGTCGCCGTGGGGGAGAAGGTGGAGGGTCTGCCCTCTCTGGCCCTGCCCGCACCACCCGGCTCGTTGCCGGCCATGCTGCTCGGCACCGTCTGGCTGCAGTGGCTGGCCCTGCACACGGCGCGGGCCCGGGGGGTCGATCCCGATGCGCCGCGCTTCCTGCAGCCCGTGGTGAAGTGGAGCGAAGATCTGCGGGAAGGAGGTGAGGGATGATCAGGGTCCTCTATGCGGGTGGGGCGGGGGCGGTGTTCGGCCCGCTGTTCGCCCTCTCCCCGTTTGCCCTGGAGGTGAAGGGCCTGCAGTTCCACAACTGGGCCCGCCCCTTCATCGAGGGGTTGGAGCGCGGGGGAGACATCCAGGTGACGCAAATGCCCAGCTGGGAGGTCTACGCCAGCTTCCCCCGCGAGCTGGCCGAGCTGAAGGCCTATCACGTAGTGGTCATCGAAGAGGTGGAGGCCGACATCTTCTACTTCTACCCCGAGTTCTACACCCCCGAGGCCTGGACATCTCCCAGGGTCATCGTGCTGCCCAACCGGCTGGAGCTCATTCGCCAGTTTGTCCAGGAGGGTGGGGGGCTCTTGATGGTGGGTGGGTGGCTCTCCTTCCAGGGGCGGTTCGGCCACGGTGTGTGGCACGGCACGCCCGTGGAAGAGGCGTTGCCCGTAGTCTTCCAGCCCACTGACGACCGGGTGGAGACGCCGCAGGGCGCGCTGGTAACGGTGGTGGACCGGTCGCATCCGGTGATGGGTAGCATCGCCTGGGAGGGCTTTCCCCCGCTCCTGGGCTACAACCGCGCCGCGGCACGGCCCGATGCCCGGGTGCTGGCTACGGTGCGCGCCGGGCCGCAGGCGCCGGAGGATCCCCTGATCGTCGTGCGCGAGTACGGCCGCGGGCGCACCATGGTCTTCGCCTCCGACACCACCCCGCACTGGGGCGTGAACTTCATGAAGTGGCCGGGCTACCAGCAGTTCTGGCGGCAGGCCGTGCTCTGGTTGAGCGGTCAGATGACCGCCCCGCAGGCGGTTCCACCGGGGCGGGAGGCGCGGGCGGGCAGGCGTGTCCCGCAGCGCCGAACGAGCCGGACACGCCACAGGGAGTCTAAGGAGCGGTAGAGGGAGGTGAAAACAGATGCACGTGCGTGCGCTGGTCGCCAGCCTGGCCGTCCTCATGCTGACCGCCACCGCGGCGCTGGGTGCGGCCCCTGTTCAGCTGACCTTCACGGTCTGGTCGTACAGCACCGACGTCATCCTGGACAACATCAAGAAGTTCGAGGCTAGGTATCCCGGGATCAAAGTCAGCCTGCAGGACTTCGCCTGGGAGAAGTACACGGACGTGATGACCGCCCGCTTTGTGGGCAAGACACCCACAGACCTGGCGTACTCCTCCGACCACTGGCTGCAGCAGTGGGCGGCGGCCAACTGGATCGTCCCGCTGGAGGACTACTTCCCTCAGGTGAAGGCGTACAAACCCGACTTCGCCCCCTACGCCATCGAAGGTATGACCTACCGGGGGAAGCTCTACGGGCTGCCCTACTACGCGGACACCATCATCTTCATCTACAACGAGGAGATGCTCAAGCGAGCGGGGTTTACCAAGCCGCCGGCCACCTGGGACGAGGTGACCCGGATGGCTCTGGCCATGAAGGAGAAGAAGATCGTCGAGTACCCCATCATGTTCCAGTTCCAGGACATCACCCCCTGGTACATCGAGGTCTTCCTCTCCATGGTCTACTCCTACAAGAACTACCAGATGTTCGACGCCAGCCTGAACCCGATCTTTGACCGGGAGGGGACGGCTGCCCACAAGGTAGCCCAGTGGCTGGTGGATGGTATGCGCAAGCACAAGATCATCAACCCGGCCTCCCTGGAGACCACGGAGATCCCCCTGGTCAAGGCCATGGGGGCGGGCCAGGTGGCCTTCGCTGTCCTGCCCAAGTACAACCTGGCCGACCTGAACACGCCGGGGGCGCACGCCCAGGCGGGCAAGTTCAAGATGGCCCTGATGCCCGGGGAGACGCACGGGACGGTGGGTTTCGTCCGCTTCTACGCCATGACCAAGATGGCCGCCGACCGGGGGAAGGCCGTGCAGGACGCGGCCTGGAAGTTCCTAGAGTACTTCGGCGGGAAGACGGATGGCAAGTTCGTGGTAGTGAAGCGGTGGGCCCTGGAGAAGGGCCTGGGCTTCGCCCAGCTGCCGCTTTACCAGGATCCCGAGATCCGTGCGGCCATCAACAAGTGGGGCAACGTCAGCCTGGAGGAGGAGCAGGCGAAGGTGGCCCGGGCCAAGGAGGCCCTCACCCCGTTCTGGGGGACCTGGAGCCTGGAGTTTCAGAAGGAGATGAACAAGGCGCTGCTGGGCCAGAAGAGCGCGCTGGATGCCCTCAAGGCCGCGGCGGCCAAGTGGAAGGAGATGAAGAAGTAGGGGGCTCCCGCGCGGATGCCGAAGGGGGACGGCGGGTGGCTGTCCCCCTTCCCGGGACCTTATGCGTCTAGTTGCCCTGCCCCGCCGGCGATACCGTGAGGCGCGCTATGCGTATGCCACGGTGTTGCCGGTCGTGCTGCTGGTGGCGCTCTTCACCATCTACCCGTTGCTCTTCGCCCTCATCACCAGCCTGCGCGAGGTCGTTCTCTACCGGCCCTGGAGCCAGCCCTTCGTCGGATTGAAAAACTACCTGGATGTGGTCCGCAGCGAGTTCTTCGCCAGCGCCTGGGCACACACCCTCACCTTCGTGGTCGGGGCGGTGCCCCTGGCCACGGTGCTGGGCTTTGCCATCGCCCACCTGCTCAACGGGCGAAGCCGGCTGGCGGCCTGGCTGAACGTGACCATTCTCCTGCCCTGGGCCATCCCCACGGTGATCAGCGGGATCATCTGGGCGTGGATCTTCAACAGCAGCTACGGAGCCTTCAACGGGGCGCTCTACTCCCTGGGCCTGATCGACTCCTACGTGCCCTGGCTCTCCCGGCCGCGTTCCGCCCTGCTCTGCGTCCTCTTCGCCCACGTGTGGAAGGAGGTGCCGCTGACCTCCATCCTCTACCTGGCGGCGCTGCAGGCCATCCCCGACGAGCTCTACGACGCCGCGCGGGTGGACGGGGCGGGAACGCTGGGCATCCTCCGCCGCGTGACTGTCCCGCTGCTGCTCCCCACCACCCTGATCATCGTGGTGTACGAGACCATGGTGGGTATCGTCACCTTCGACCTGCTCTACGTGATGACGGGCGGCGGGCCGGCCGGGGCCACCTCGCTGATCTCCTACTACCTCTACAACAGCATGTTCGTCGCATACAACTTCGGCCAGGGAGCGGCCCTGGCGGTGCTGCTGGCCGCCGCCCTGGTGGTCTTCATCCTGGTGTACATGCGGCTGCTGCGCAGCGAGGAGATCTACGCCACATGAGGCGGGCACGGCTGCTGGGGCGCGGCCTGGGGAGCCTGCTGGGGCTGCTGGTAGCCGCCTATATCCTGGCGCCCTTTCTCTGGGTGGCCGCAAGCAGCATCCAGCCGGAGAAGGAGCTGTTCCGCGTTCCCCCCCGCTGGATTCCCCGGGTGCTGACCGCGGACAACTACCGCTTCGTCTTCACCGGTCAGTTCCCCGCGGGGTACGAGGAGACGGGCATCGCCCGGGGGCGAATTTCGGAGAAGGCGCGGGACGCGCTGCCGGCGCTGCGCAACAGCACCATGGTGGCGGTGAGCGTGGCCGTGACCAACCTGGTCCTGGGCACCATGGCTGCCTACACCTTCTCGCGTCTGCGTTTCCGCGGGGCGGGATCCCTGTACACCTTTGTCCTGGCCAGCCGCCTCCTGCCGCCCATGGCCGTGGCCATTCCCTACTACCTGATCGTCAACCGCCTGGGCCTGCTGGACCGCTATGCCGCTCTGGTTCTCATCCACTCGGTTTTCACCCTGCCCTTCAGCGTGTGGTTCCTCACCCTCTACTTTCGCCGCGTGCCCCCGGACATGGAGGAAGCGGCGTTGGTGGATGGATGCACCCGCCTGCAGGCCCTGTTGCGGGTGGTCGCTCCCATGACCGCGCCGGCCCTGGCGGCAACCGCGGCCTTCAGCTTCATGTTCTCGTACAACGACTTCCCCTTCGCCCTCTTCGTCACCTCGACTATCCGCTCCCAGACCATTCCGGTGATTGTGGCCAACACCGCCATCAACCCCGACGTCAGCTTCGGCGTGGTGGCTGTCACCGTGGTCCTGACCATGTTGCCTCCGGTAGCCTTCGCCATGATCTTCCGCAACTACATCACCCGCGGGCTGATCGCCGTCACCACCACGCGGTAGGAGGCGGCCGTGCGGGTGGCGCTGGCGGTGGACCTGGGGGGGACGCTGTTGCGCACCGGTCTGGTCACGGAGGAGCGCCTCCTGCTCCACCAGGCGGTGCAGCGGGTGGAAGACCGCAGGGGTAACGCCGCGGTGGAGGCCCTTCTGCGCGCCGCCCTGCGAGCCGCGACGGAAGAGGCCCGGGCGCGGGCGCTGCAACCTGTCGGGGTGGGCCTGGCGGTGCCCGGGCTGGTGGACCCCCGGCGGGGGGTGATCCGCTACTCCGCCAACCTGGAGCTGCGGGAGCTGGCGGTGGCGGAGGTGGCCCGGCAGGTGCTGCCGCTCCCGGTGGTCGTGGAGAACGACGTCCGTGCCGCCGCCTGGGGGGAGTGGCGTTGGGGCGCAGGCCTGGGCGTGCGGACCATGGCCTACCTGAGCGCGGGAACGGGGATCGCCGCGGCGCTGGTCCACGGCGGCCGGCTCTACCACGGGGGGACCGCGGCGGCGGGCGAGGTCGGCCACATCCCCGTCGTTCCGGACGGTGACCGCTGCCGCTGCGGGCAGCGCGGATGCCTGGAGACCGTGGCGGGCGGCTGGGGCATCGTGCAACGAACGGGGCGGCTGGCGGCGGGGTCACCAGGTGGGCAGGCGGGGAGCGTTGAGATGCGCTCCACGGAAGCCATCTTCCAGGCTGCCACCGCCGGTGATCCTGTGGCTTGCGCAGTGGTCCGCGAGGCCGGAGAGTTCCTGGGACGGGCGGCGGTGACCGCGGTGCGGATGTGGGATCCGGAATGTCTCGTCCTGGGAGGGGGGCTCTTCTTTCCCGGCTCGCCGCTGGCGGACGCAGTGCGCCGGGCCGTGGTGGAAAGCGCCTTCTACGGCCAGGAGCCCCCGCCGGTCCCCCTGGCGGCGTTCGGGGGCACCGCGGGACTGATGGGGGCGGCCTGCCTGGTGCTGGCGCCGGCGTAGGAGCAGGCCTACGCGGGAGACTGGCGGCCGTATCGAGATCAGCGGCCAACCATACCACATTGGCGGAACGCTTGCAGCGCAGCGCTTCCCCCGGCGGGATCGTCCGGAAGCCCCGGCCCAGGGCGTGGGGGGAGTGCGCGCTTCGGTGGTCAACCGGGAGCGGGGACTCGCCGAGTTGCTTGCCGCGGCCGGTCAGCTGCGCCGTGGCCAGGGACAGATCGTCTTCATTTTTAGGAGAGGCCGGGGTGGGAAAATCTCGCCTCGCCGCCGAGCTGCGCAATCGCCTGGACGCCCGAACGCCCTTTCCAGTCACACGCTGCCCTGAGTACTCCCGCAGGGTCAGCCACGGCGTGCTGCTGCAGTGGCTGCGGGCCTGGACGGGCATCGGCGATCTGTAGGAGACCGAGGCTGCGCAGGTGCGGCTGGCGGCGGCCCTGCGGGACCTCTTCGGACGCCCCGCGCCCGAGGAGCAGAAAGCGCTGGCGCATCTGCTCGGGCTGCCCGCTCCTGAGGCGGATGGCTAGCCGCTCCCCCGGCCGATGGAAGAGGTGGCTCCGGACGAAGTCGGTCGCCGGCTGCAGTGGATCCTGACGGCTTTCTGGGAGCGGGCGGCGCAGCGGCCGCTCGTGCTCGTGGTCGAGGATCTGCACTGGGTGGATGCCGCTTCTGCGGAGAGCCTGCGGCGTCTGTTCGACGTGGCGGAGCGGGCCTCGCTTCTGCTACTGTGCGCCTCCCGGCCGGAGCGCCGCTCGGCTGCCTGGGACCTGCGGGCGGTGGCCAGGCGGGACTACCCGCACCCGTACCGGGAGATCCGGCTGGACCCGCTGCCGCCGCGGGAGACCGAGCGGCTGGCCGGAGCGCTGCTGGAGCGGATGGCGCTGCCATCCTCCCTCAGGCAGTCCATCGCGCACCTCAGGCAGGGGAGGACGACCGGCCTGCCGTCATCCGCTCGCGGAACAACCTGGCCAACCTCCTGCTGTTCACCGGCCGACTCGACGAGGCCGAGGAGCAGGTCGCAGCGGCGGTGGCCCTGGCCGAGCGGTTGGGATTGGTCGTCCCCCTGGTCCTGCCGCAGGTCACGGCCGCCGAGATCCTCCTTGAGGGGGGCGGGTGGTCGGAGGCGCGTGCCGTGCTGGATGCGGTCAGGGACCGCGTGTGGCAGCACGATCTGGGCGCGTCCTAGCGGGCCCTGGTTCTCCGCGAGCAGGCCTTCCTGGATCTGGCTGAAGAGGCGTGGCACGAGGCCGTGCGGCGCCTGGAGGAGGCCAGGCTTCTGGAGGAGCGGATGGGGATCTCGCGTCACCTGCCGAAGACCCACCGTGGGCTGGCGGAGGCGTACCTCGGCCTGCGCGACGCTGTGCGCGCCCAGCCACGCCGGCAGGGTGAGAATTCTGGAGCGCGGCAGCAATCCCATCGAGACGCCGGCAGCCATGCGCGTCCTGGCGGTCTTGTCGCGGGAGGCGGGAGCGGTGAGGCGGGCCCTGCACCTCCTGTAGGCCGGACACGGCCAGCTGGCTCAGCGGAGGGTCCGCAGCGAGCACGCCCGGATCCTGCTGGAGCTTGCCTGGCGAGAGCAGAGAAGGGGGAAGGGGCATGGGATACAGGCGGGGGCAGGAGATCCGGGCATGGCTGGTGGCGGAGGCCCAGCAGTGGCAGGACCTCTGGTTCATCAAGCGCATCGACACCACTGATCTTCAGCAAAGCCGGAGGGTGTTCCGCGGCACAAAGTTCGCGCCGCAGACCTCCTGGACCCTGATGGTCGCCCTCAAGGCGTGGGACGACGCGGCGCCGGGCACGGCCCTGGGGGAGATCACCGAGGCGCTGAAGCGAGGGGGCATGCAGGATCCCGAGGGGCGCGTCGTCACGCGCTCCATGGCCTGGGACTGGTAGCGGTCCGGTCCACGCCCGCTGCCGCGCCACTTCCACCTCTGTGCCGAATGGATCCGTCAGGGTGAGCCCCCAGGCAGCGGCGCGCAGGGGGAGGCCGCGGGAAACGCCATGGGGTCATCCTAACACTTCGGGTGACCTGAGGGCGTGCCGGCACCGCGGTGCCGGGGCGCGGCGTCGTTACCCCTCCGTGACGCGGGCGAGGTATCTGTGGTCGCAAGAGGGGGTGAGAGAGATGGCACGTCTGCTCGCTGCCGTGACCGTGATGGGAGTAGCCGTCCTGGGGCTGGCCAGCGCTGGCTACGCACCGTATCACACGCAGCAATACCCTCCGGCCGCAGCCGCCGACGTCAAGGGTCAGGTGACCACGGCGGTGGCCCACGCGGGGTTCGCCGCCGCGGCCACGACCTTCGGGGGAGCGCAGCAGCACCTGGGGCATGCCCTCAACTGCATTGAGGGGAAGAACGGCAAGAACTTCAACGCCTCCTGGGGCCACCCCTGTGAGGGGCAGGGGAACGGCATCCTCAACGACCTGCGCGGAGTCGTCGGAAGCGGGGCGCTGATGCCGCTGGCGCAGAGTGCTGACTCGCTGGCCACAAGCGGCGTCAGGAGCAACGACCTCACCGCGGCCCGCCTGGCAGCCAGGGGCGTGGAGGCGCTGCTGCGGCTGGTCGCGGAGAACCTGAAGTAGCCGTCGCGGGGGTCGCCGAAGAGCGGAAGTAGCCGTCTAGACAAGATGGAAGGACCGGACTCTCGGCTCGCGGCGTCGTAGGTTACGCTGTGGGCTCGGGAGCGCACAGCGCAGAGCTACACGCGAGGTTAAGGAGGTCCGGTCCATGATCCAGGATACCATCTTCGT
>JAVKIA010000023.1 GCA_031459715.1 Armatimonadota bacterium
AGGGAAGGTGAAGTGGTGCAGGGTGACCATCGGGGTGATGCCGCGCTGCCGCAGCCCGGCCAGCATCTGGCGGTAGCGAGCCAGCGCCCGGCCGTCCCACCGCCCCGGCTGGGGCTCCAGGCGGCTCCACTCGATGGAGAGACGGTGCGCGTTCTGGTGCAGGGCGGCCATGCGGTCAAAGTCCGCTTCCGCCGCCCGCCACCAGTCGCAGGCCAGCCCGGAGCGGTGCCCGCAGGCAATGCGTCCGGGCTGCTGCTCCCAGGCCCACCAGTCGTTGTTGGTAGTGTTACCTTCTACCTGGTGGGCGCTACTGGCAGTGCCCCAGAGGAACCCCGGCGGGAAGGGGAGCAGGGAGGGAGAGCGGTGCAGGTCATGGAATGGGTGCCTACGCCTCATGGGTGGGCCGGGATGCCAATCCCTACCTGCCTATCTCTTGCTTCCTGCATGCGCCCCATCTCCAGCAGGTCTCCCGTTCGCGTCACCTCCCTCACGCGGTGAGGAGACGGGATGTCCAGCCACTTCGCTTGCATCGGGTTCCCCGTCCGCGAGATGCACGAGTACACGGCCCTGATGCGGACCGCGGCGGCCCGCGGGGAGCGCCTGCCCCTGCCCGGGGGCGGGGCGTTAGTGCGCTGGGAGGTGGGCGGTGGGCCCGAGATCTGGGTGCTGGCCGACGCCCGGGGAGAGGTGGTAAACGCCACACCCTTCTACCATACCGGCACATGGCTGCGTGTGGCCATCACGGCGCATGGCGAAGATGTCGACGAGGCGGCGGAAGGATGGCTGGAGGGCTGGGTGGAGCCGGCGGAGGCCGACGAGCCCCTTTCCGGGGCCTTCCCGGTGCGCATCGACCTGGTGAACTTCGCTCTGGCGCGGACACACCTGCGGGTGGGCGCAGTGGTGCCCGTGGAGTTCTGCGGCATCGCCCATGAAGCAGCGCTCTATCCCGACGCTGCCGCTTACGGGGCGGCCAGTCAGGCGCAGTACCGGCCGCCCATGCGCTCGTTCCTCTCCGTGGCGCACTTCGCCGCCGACCAGCCGCCGGGGGAGCCGGAAGCCACAGCACTGATCTCCGGCGTGGTGGACGAGGCCCGCCTGTTGACCAACGGCGAGACCGGGGCGTCCTACTGGCGCCTGGGCGTGGCCACCGAGCGGGTCACGGTGTGGGTGCTGGCCGACGGGGAGACCCTGCCGGTGGAGCCGCACAGCGGCAACATCATTGCCGCCTCCTGCTGGATCATCGGCCGGGTCATTCTCCCTGGATGAGGACCTCGTCCACCCGCCGGTAGGTGAAAAGCTCCTCCGGACGGAACCACAGGCCGATCTCGAAGTCCGCCTCCTCCACGGTGCCGGAAGCATGGATGAGGTTGCGCACGGGACGGCGCTGCAGGTTGGCCACCGTGGGCGAGTCGATGGAGAAGTCGCCGCGGATGGTGCCCGGGGCGGCGCGGAACGGCAGCGTGTCGCCCACGAGCTTGCGCGCCGTGCCCACCGCCTGAATGCCCTCCAGGACAAAGGCCACCACCGGGCTGCTGGCCACATAGTCGATGAGCCAGCGGCGCACAGCCCGGCCGATGGCCAGCGGGTCGTCGCTCCCGGTTTGCTCCTTCACGTCCAGCCCCGCGGCGGCAAAGGCCTCCCGGGTCTTGCCGCCCAGGGTCCGCAGGAAGTCCTCGGTCTTGGGGTAGTGCTGTTCCAGGAAGTCGGGTGTCGGCTGCACCATCTTCAGCCCGATGATCTTCAGACCGGCGCGCTCGAAGCGGCGCAGCACCTCACCCACCAGCCCCCTCTGCACCCCGTCGGGCTTGATGAAGATCAACGTGCGTTCATGTCGGACCCCAGGCATGCCAGCCTCCCTTGCACGTGGGCGCGTCCGCGTCACGCGCTTCCCTGCGCCGGGCGCAGACTCCTGCCGCCCCCCGGGCGTGCCTCTTCGTTCTGTCCCCACCACGTGTGTATGCGACGACGGTCCGTCGTCGTTTACACATGTGGTTGCATCGGGAGCAGATGCCGACCGGAGGGGTCGGCGGCGGCTGTGAACCGGCTGTGGTGGTGAAGCGCCGGGAAACCGTCTTCACCCGCCGCCTGCCCCGCTGGTACCGCCGTCACGGGCAGGACCTGCCGTGGCGCCGCACACGGGCTCCCTACCGCATTCCGGTCTCCGAGGTCATGCTGCGATAGACTCAGGTGGAGCGGGTGGTGCCCAAGTACCGGGAGTTCCTCCGGCGCTACCCATCCATCCGCCACCCGGCCCACGCGCTGACGGATTTCGGGGCGGCGGTATGCGCGGCGGGCTGTCCCCGGTGCTCTGCTTGCCCGATGCAGAAAATCTGCCGCAGCTAACCCCGCCTGGCCCGTGCAGCGCTCACGCGGCCACCCCGCCGCGCCCCCTGAGCGGAAGCCCGTTGGGCTGCACGCCGGGGCCCCGGCTGGCTCATCCACGGGGGCGCGCCCCGGTAGGTGGCCGAAGGGCAGAGAGGGTTCAGCGGGCAGGCTGGACAGCGGGGGTTTCGCGCCGTGCAAATCTCCCGGCCCAGGAAGATCAGCCGCAGGGAGAAGGCGGTCCACTCCTCGCGGGGCACCAGGCGCATCAGATCTTGCTCGATCACGTCGGGATCGTCCGACCCGGTGAGGGCCAGACGCTGGCTGAGGCGACGCACATGAGTGTCTACCACAACACCCGGAACGCCGTAGTAGCCGCCGAGGACGACGTTGGCCGTCTTCCGCCCGACGCCCTCCAGCTGCAGCAAGTCCTCCATGGTGCGCGGCATCTCGCCGCCGAAGCGCTCCACCAGCGTGCGCGAGGCCGCCATAATGGCCTTCGCCTTCTGCCGGAAGAAGCCGGTGGGCCGGATGAGGGCTTCCAGCTCCCGGGGGTCGGCGGCGGCGAAGTCCGCCGGCGTCCGGTAGCGCTGGAAGAGGAGCGGGGTCACCTGGTTGACCCTGGCGTCCGTGCACTGCGCGGAGAGGATGGTGGCCACCAAGAGCTGGAAGGCGTTCTCATGGCGCAGGGGGATGCGTGCCTGGGGATAGTGCTGCCGCAACCTGGCAGCGATCTTCCGCGCCCGGGCGCGTGCGGCTGGGAGAGCCTCGCGGGTGGGCAGACGAAGGGGTTCGGGCACGGCTCTATGCTACTCCGGGGGAGGGGGGACGGCAAAGGAGCAGGGATCCCGGAAGTCGACGGGCAAAATCCTTACCATGATGTCCCGCATCGAGCAGGCTCGCAGGCGGCTGGAGGCCGAAGGAGGCGGCGTGCTGGTGCTCCCTCCGGGCGACGATCTCTTCTACCTCCTGGGCTACACTCCTCATCCCGACGAACGTCCCTGCTACCTCTTCCTCAGTCCGGAAGAGGTGCTCTTCCTGGTGCCAGAGCTGAATGCCGCCGAGGCGGCCCCGCACGTGCCGTTCCCCACCATCACCTACGCCGACGCCCAGGGTCCCCGCGCCGCGCTGCGGGAGGCGCACAGGCGTCTGGGCGCGCCGCCGCTGGTCGCCGTCGGGGATACCATGCGCGCTGACGCCCTGCTGCTGCTCCAGGAGCTGTGGCCCCAGGCCCGCTTCATCCCCGGGGGGCGGGTGATGGCTCCCCTGCGCATGGTCAAGTCGGCGCAAGAGATCGCCGCATTGCACCGGGCCGCCGCCACGGCGGACGCGGCCGTAGAGGCCGTCTTCACGGCTGCCGGCCCTGGCATGCGGGAAGCCGACCTGAAGCGGGTGGCTGAGGATGCGTTTTACGCCGCAGGAGCGCAGGAAGTGCCTTTCGCCATCATCGCGGCGGGAGCCAACTCTGCCTTTCCGCACCACTCCACCTCAACCGCCGTGGGCAGGGCAGGAGACCCAATCCTGGTGGACCTGGGGAGCCGGGTGGACGGGTACATGTCCGACATCACGCGGATGGCCTTTCTGGGGCCACCCTCCGCGCGCTACCGGGAGATTCACATGCTGGTGGAGGAGGCCGTGCGCGCCGCCCTGGAGGCGATCCGGCCGGGAGTCCCCATCCGCGAGGTGGACCTGGCAGCGCGGCGGGTGATCGAGCGGGCCGGCTACGGGGACCGCTTTACGCACCGCACCGGCCACGGCATCGGCGTATCCGTGCACGAAGCACCGTCTGTCACCTGCACGAACGAGCAGGCCCTGGAGGCGGGGATGACCTTCAGCGTGGAGCCGGGGATCTACCTTCCCGGGGAGTTCGGCGTACGGCTGGAGGAGATTGTCGTGGTCACCGCCCAGGGCCCGCAGATCCTGAGCCGCCTGCCCCGGGAAGTGCGGGTCCTCTAGGGTGGTGGCTGCCGCGGAGGATCAGGAACCGAATGTGCGGCGTCATCACCGGCGCCGTCTACGTGGGACCGCGGTTGGCCGCCCGCCCGTCTCCACCGCACCGATGCTGCGCAGCAGCAGGGAGCGCAACGCGGGGAGCCGCGTGCGGAGGTCCTCCCCCTCCCCCACCAGCCACTGCGTAATCACCTCGACCAGGGCGCCGAACCAGGCCCGGGCCGCCAGGGCGGTGTCCTGCGGGGGAATAGATCCCTCGGCCACGGCACGGTCCAGGTGCCGCTGAATCACAGCGGCAAACCGGCGGTGGATCTCCAGTCGCTTCTGCTCCAGCTCCGGCCCCAGGCCCACTGCCTCCACCAGCAGAATTCGGGCCAGCTCCCGCTGTTGGGCGGCGGTCTCCAGAACCACCCGCAGCGCCGCCTCCACCTTGGCCAGCGCTCCCCGTTGCGCGGCGATAGCCTCCTCCACGCTCTGCTCCACCATCCCTGCCAGCGTCTCCATCAGGGTGACGAAGATCCCCCGTTTGCTGGAGAAGTAGTGGTAAAACGCACCTTTGGAAGTGCCGGAGGCGGTTACGATGTCGTCCACACCGGCGCCGTGGTACCCCTTGGTGGCGAAGACATCGATGGCCGCAGCCAGCAGGCGGTCGCGCGTGGCGCTCTCTGCGGTGGAGCCGGCCAGGAGTCACCCTCCGGGGCAAATCAGGTGTAGACCGACGCGTCGGTCTCGACCAGACGATACTAGAGGAGAGAGGGGCCGGTCAACTTCACCGCGCAGGCACGGCGTCTGCGAGCGGACGACCGGCAGGCCGCACAGACGCCCGGCGGAACGCTGGAGGGAGGGGGTGACGGGCCGTAGAAGGGCAGGGAATGATTGCTGCGGCGGACGCGATCCGCGCGCGCCCAGGAGGCGTTATGGGGAGACTGGCAGTTGTGGCCATCGGCGGCAACTCGTTGATCAAGTCACCGGAGCGGCAAACGGTTCCCGACCAGTGGGAGGCGATGGCTGAGACCGCGGAGCACATCGCCGCCATGATCGCTCAGGGGTGGGACGTGGTCATCACCCACGGCAACGGCCCCCAGGTCGGCTTTATCCTGCTGCGCTCGGAGCTGGCCAGTCATGTGCTGCACACTGTGCCGCTGGACGTCTGCGGCGCGGACACCCAGGGGGCTATCGGGTACATGGCCCAGGTTACCCTGGACGAAGCCCTGCTGCGTCGGGGGGTGCGACGGCAGACGGCCACGGTGGTCACCCGCGTGGTGGTCGACCAGGCCGATCCGGCGTTTCAGCATCCCACCAAGCCCATCGGGCCCTTCTACACCGAGGAGCAGGCGCAGCGGTACCGGACAGAGCGAGGATGGGTGGTCAGGGAGGATGCGGGCCGCGGCTGGCGGCGGGTGGTCCCCTCGCCGCAGCCGCTGGAGATCGTGGAGACCGCGGCCATCCAGACCCTGCTCGCCGCGGGATTCATCGTGGTGGGCGTTGGCGGCGGAGGGATCCCGGTGGTGCGGGAAGCCAACGGGAGGCTGCGCGGCGTGGAGGCGGTGATCGACAAGGACCTGGCCAGCAGCCTGCTGGCCCGCACCATCAAAGCCGACCTCTTCCTCATCTCCACGGCGGTGGAGCAAGTGGCCCTGAACTTCGGCAAACCCGGGGAGCGCTTCCTGAAGCGGATGACCCTGGAAGAGGCCAAGCGCTATCTGACCGAGGGGCATTTCCCGCCCGGCAGCATGGGCCCCAAGATCCAGGCGGCGATCGACTACCTGGAAGCCGGAGGCAAGGAGGTGCTTATCACCGCCCCCGAAGCGCTGGAACGTGCTCTGGCCGGCGAGACGGGCACGCGGATTGTGCATTGAGCGGAGGAGGGCGGCAGAGCGTAGATGTGCTGCGTGGGGGCGCAGGTTCCTGCCTCCGGCGGTGCTCAGGCCAGGTCGGCTGATGTCAGCCCGACAGCTACCCGGGGCCACGCATAAGCGTGGCCTGTCCGGCTGCCAGGCCCGCATAGTAGGGAATTGGTTCCGGTCCGGGGACCTGGGGTGAGGGGGGCGGGCCTGCGGAGGTGCGGGGCGGGGCCAGACCGATCAGGTCGTCCGGCCGCACAGGGACCCGGTTCAGCTCGCGGCCGGTGGCGTCGCGCAGTGCGGCCAGGATGGCGGGTGTGGAGACGATGGCGGACATCTCTCCCACCCCCTTGGCTCCGTAGGGGGCGTCCGGGTCAGGGTCCTCTACCAGGGCGGAGACTACCGGTGGCATATCCAGGACGGTGGGGATCAGGTAGTCGGTGAACGAGGCGTTCCGAATCCGGCCTTCCTCCAGCTGCAGCTCCTCCATCAGAGCAAAGCCCAGCCCCTGGGCGGTCCCGCCCTCGATCTGCCCGGTAACTCCCTGAGGGTGCAGCGCCCGTCCCACGTCCTGAGCCCCGGCGATCTGCACCACGCGGACCAGACCCAGTTCCTCGTCCACCTCCACCACGGCCCGCTCGGCGGCGAAGCCGAAGGCCACATGCGGCTCGCCCTGGCCGCGCGCGTCGATGGGGGTGGTGCGTCGGTGGTGGTAGACGCGCGTCTGCTCGATAGGCGGCTCCAGGAACTCCTCTACGGGGGCCAGGGGATCGCCCGCAGCCAGCACCATCCCGCCTTCGATGTCCAGGGGCTCCCGGAGCGGCCGACCTTCCGTCTGCGCCAGGCGGCGGACGCGGGCCAAGAGCTCCTCTTTCACCGCGCGACAGGCCAGCTGCACGGCGCCGCCGGACATCACCGTCTGCCGCGAGGCCGAGGTGGATCCGGCGGAGCCCACCTGCGTGTCCGGCGGGTGGAGCACCACCTGCTCGATACCCAGCTCCGTGCGCGCCACCTGCAGCAGGATGGTGTGGATGCCCTGCCCCACCTCGGCGGCGGCACTGTGCACTTCGGCCACCGCCCCACCCGGACCGCGGAAGAGGCGCACCCGGGCCTCCGCCGAGTCGTCAAAGCCGCCGCTGTAGGCGATGTTCTTGTAGCCCACAGCGAAGCCGACCCCGCGCCGCAAGCGCTCCCCGCGGGAGACGTTGCCTGTGCCCCCGGGCAGGAAGATGGGATGGCGCCCCTGCGGCGGTTCCTCCGGGGGCAGGGGAATGGCGGCGCAGCGGCGGATCACCTCGCGCACCGGAGCACTGCCCCGGATGACTTGGCCCGTGGGCAGAACGGAGCCGGGGGCCAGAGCGTTCCGCAGGCGCAGCTCCACGGGGTCTATACCCAGCGCCCGGGCCAGCTTGTCCATCTGAGCCTCGTAGCCGATGGCCGCCTGCACCGCACCAAAACTGCGCATGGCCCCGCAGGGCGGGTTGTTGGTGTAGACGCAGGTGGCCTCGATGAGCGCGTTGGGGACCTCGTACGGCCCCGTGGCGAAGGTGGCGGCGTTGTGAATCACCGCCGCCGAGGAGGAGGCGTAGGCGCCTCCGTCCAGGACTATCCGCGCGTAGACGTTGACCAGCCGCCCGTCGCGCCGCGCGCCGTGTCGCATCCAGATGCGGGCGGGGTGGCGGTGGACGTGACCGAGGAAAGATTCTTCCCGCCCGTAGGACATCTTCACCGGCCGGCCCGTACGCAGGGCCAGCAGGCAGGCATGGATGTGCATGTGCACGTCCTCACGGGAGCCGAAGGCGCCGCCCACTCCGGCCAGGTGCAGGCGGACTTTTTCCGTTGGCAGGTTGAGGCAGGGGGCGATCTGCTCCCGGTCCACGTGCAGCCACTGGGTGGCCACGTAGAGGTCCACCCCACCATCGGGCGCCGGGATGGCCAGCCCCGCCTCGGGGCCCAGGGGGGCCTGGTCCTGCATCCCCGTCTCATAGTACCCCTCCACCCACACCTCCGCCTCCGCGCCGGGGTTGCCGTGCTCGATGCGGATGTGCCGCAGGACGTTGCCGAAGTCGTGAACCCGGGGAGCATCGGGCCGCAGCGCCTGCTCCATGTCGGTGACGGCGGGCAGAACCTCGTAATCCACCACGATCTTCTCCGCGGCGCGCCGTGCCGACTCCGGGTCGATCGCCGCCAGGACGGCCACGGGCTCCCCGGCGTAGCGCACCCGTTCCCAGGCCAGCACCGGCTGGTCGGCGAACTCCAACCCGTAGGTCTTCTTGCCAGGAACATCCTCTGCCAAAAGGACAGCGGCCACTCCCGGGTGGGCCAGCGCGGCGGCGATGTTCACGGAACGGATGCGTGCGGACGGGTAGGGGCTGCGCAGGGTGTGACCCCAGAGCATCCCCTCCGCCCACAGGTCGCTGCCGAACAGGAACTGCCCCTTCACCTTGGGCACCCCGTCGACGCGGCGGACGCTTTCGCCCACCACGCCGCGGGTGCGACGCACGGTGCGCACGCTCACCTGACCACCCTCCCCGCACCCCCGGCGATGCGCCGGGCCAACCTGCGCCCCGCCGCGGCAATCTCCGCCTCATCGACGCCGACCAGTCTGCCGGCACGCACCACCGGGCGGCCCTCCACGAACAGGTGGTGGACCCGGGGCGGGCCGCAGAAGAGCAACGCCGCCACCAGGTCCGCCTCCGCCCCGGCGAAGGCCAGCCCGTCCACAGGGAAGAGGGCCACGTCGGCGCGCTTGCCTGGTTCCAGCGAGCCGACATCCTCCCGCCCCAGGCAGGCCGCTCCCCCGCGGGTGGCGATCCGCAGCACCTCCCGAGCGGTGATGGCGGCAGCGCCGTGCACCCGCTGCACCAGGAGACCCAGGCGGGCCTCCGCCAGGAGGTTCCCACTGTCGTTGGATGCCGAGCCGTCTACGCCCAGGCCCACCGGCGCCCCCGCGTCCAGCAGCGCCCGCACCGGGGCCACACCCGAGCCCAGGCGGAGGTTTGATGCCGGGCACCAGGCCACCCCTGTGGCGGTGCGGGCAAATGTGCTCACCTCGGAGGGGTTGACGTGCACACAGTGCGCCAGCCAGACGTCGGGTCCCACCCACCCCAGGTCCTCCAGGAGCTGGACCGGCCGCCGCCCGAAGGTGGCCTGGCAGTATGTCTCCTCCTCCATCGTCTCGGCGATGTGGGTGTGCAGACGCACCCCCAGGCGCCGCGCCAGCTCCGCAGATTCCCGCATCAGCCGCGGTGTGACCGAGAAGGGCGAGCAGGGGGCCACGGCCACGCGCACCATGGCCCCCGGCCGGGGATCGTGGAAGCGGCGCACCGCGTCTTCGGTCTCCGCCAGCGCGGTCTCCGTGTCCTCCACCAGGCTGTCCGGGGGCAGCCCGCCCTGCGCCTCCCCCAGGTCCATGGAGCCGCGGCAGGGGTGGAAGCGCAAGCCGATCTGCCGTGCCGCGTCGATCTCCGCCTGCAGCAGCCCGGGGCGGCCGGGGGGAAAGATGTAGTGGTGGTCGGTGGTCGTGGCGCAGCCGGAGAGGGCCAGCTCGGCCAGGCCCACCCGCGCCGCGGTCAGCACCCACTCCGCATCCAGCCCGGCCCACACCGGGTAGAGCGCCCGAAGCCAGCCGAAGAGGCCCCGGTCCTGAGCCCGCACGCGGGTCAGCGCCTGGTACAGGTGGTGATGGGTGTTGACCAGTCCGGGCAGGGCCACGGTGCCACGGCCGTCCACCCGCTCCGCCCCCTCCGACCGCGGAGGAGCCCCACCGCCCACCCAGGCGATCACCCCCTCATCCATGAGGATGGATCCCCCGGCAATCTCCGTCCCGGCGTCGTCCATGGTGGCGACGACCTCGCAGTGCTCGATGAGAATCCGGCTCACCTCCGAGCTCCGGGGTCCTGTCCCTCAGGTGGAGTTTTCCCGCATCCGCTCCGCCGCCAGGTGCACGGCATCCAGGATCTTCACGTAGCCGGTGCAGCGGCACAGGTTCCCGGAGAGGGCCTCCCGCACCGTGGCCTCGTCGGGGTGGGGTTCGCGGCGCAGCAGGTCGGTCACGGCCACCACCAGTCCCGGGGTGCAGAAGCCGCACTGCACCGCGCCGGCTTCCAGGAAGGCTTCCTGCACGGGGTGGAGGCGCTCGTCGGCAGCCAGGGACTCCACCGTCTCCACCTCCCGCCCGTGCGCTTGCGCCGCCAGCACCAGGCAGGCACAGACCAGCTCGCCATCCAGCCAGACGGAGCAGGAGCCGCACTCCCCCTGCTCGCAGGCGTTCTTGGAACCGGGCAGCCCCAGGTGCTCGCGCAGCATGTACAGCAGGCTGGACCCGGGCCAGACATCCGCGGTGCGCCACTGTCCGTTGACCCTGGCCTTCACCAGCATCAGCCTCTCCTCTCCTGCAGCGCCCATCCCAGCGCCCGCCGCGCCAGTACCGCACAGGCGTGCCGGCGGTAGGCGGCCGTTCCCCGGACGTCGTCGATCGGTCGGGCCGCCGCGGCCACCCGCTGGCCGAACTCCTCAAGGACCGGCCCCGGTAGGGGCGCCGCCGGGTCGTCCCACACCCCGGCGTCCTCCAGCGCACCGGAGGCGTAGGCCTCTGCCGCCGGGGCACGCAACACCGTCGGCCCCACCGAGCCCAGGGCCACGCGCACCTGCCGCCTCTCCTCGTCCACCACCAGGCAGAGGCTGACCACGGCGATGACCATGGCATTCCGCGGCCCCACCTTGGAAAACGACCCGGGGCCCCGGCTGATACGCCAGCGTGCCCCCAGGATCAGCTCCGCCGGCTGCAGCGCCGTCTGCTTAGGCCCCACCAGGAACTGGTCCCAGGGCAGCGCCCGGGTCTGCCCGCCGGCCCGCCCCAGCAGGATCTCAGCATCGTAGGCGGCCAGCACCGGCAGGGCGTCGCCGGCCGGCGAGGCGGTCCCCAGGTTCCCGCCCACCGTCCCCCGGTTGCGGATCTGGGGCGAGCCCACACTGCGCGCCGCCTGCGCCAGAGGGCGGAACTGCGACAGCTCCCGCAGGATGCGGGTGAAGGTCACCCCCGCGCCAAGGAAGAAGACGCTGTCCTCCCGCCGCCACCGCGCCAGCTCGGGCAGGCGGCAGATGTCCATCAGGGCTTCGGGCCGCTGGCGGCCGAAGTTGAGCTCCACCATCACGTCTGTCCCTCCGGCGATGGGCACGGCCTCCGGCCGTTCGGCCTTCATCTCCAGGGCTTCCTCCAGGGTACGGGGCAGCAGGACGTCCATGGCTGCGGTAACGCTTCAACAGGCGCCTTCGGCTCCTCCTGCTGCTTGGAGGCTGCCCACAGCAGGAAGGAGCGGGGAAGGGGGGAGAACCCTGTGCATGTGGAGGCCTTCCTCGTCCTCCGGAACATCACCAAGACGTTTCCCGGAGTGGTTGCCAACGACCGCGTCACCCTGGAGGTGCGGCCGGGAGAGGTGCACGCCCTGCTGGGTGAGAACGGCGCTGGCAAGACCACCCTGATGAGCGTCCTCTACGGGATCTACCAGCCCGATGCGGGTGAGATCGTGTTGCGGGGCCGCTCCGTGCGCATCCGCTCCCCGCACGATGCCATCACCCGGGGCATCGGCATGGTCCCCCAGCAGTTCCTCCTGGTACGCCGGCACACGGTGGCGGAGAATGTGGCCCTGGGCCTGGCCGGGACGCCGCCGCTCTTTCCGGCACGGCAGGTGCAGCGGCGAATCGAAGAGCTGGGACAGCGCTACGGCCTGCTGGTCGACCCCCGGGCACCCATCTGGAGCCTTTCCGTCAGCGAGCAGCAGCGGGTGGAGATCATCAAGGCGCTGCTGCGGGGCGCAGAGATCCTCATCCTGGACGAGCCTACCAGCGTCCTCACGCCGCAGGAGACGCTGGGGCTCTTCGCCGTACTGCGGCGGATGAAGGAGGAAGGGCATGCCGTCATCTTCATCACCCACAAGCTGGACGAGGTGATGGCCGTCGCAGACCGGGTGACGGTCCTGCGGAAGGGGCGGGTGGTGGATACGGTCCCGGTGGCCCAGACGGACAAGCGGGCCCTGGCCCGGATGATGGTGGGCCGCGAGGTCGAGTTCCGCCTGCCCAAGGCCCCTGCTGCCACGGACGGGGAGGCGCTGGGCGTGGAGGACCTCTGGGCGCGCAGCGACCGCGGCCTGCTGGCCCTGCGCGGGGTCTCCTTCAGCGTGCGTCGCGGAGAGATCCTGGGGATCGCCGGTGTGGCGGGCAACGGGCAGCGGGAGCAGGTGGAGGTCCTGACCGGGTTGCGGCGGGCGGAGCGGGGCCGGGTGCGGGTGCTGGGCCGGGATGTGACCAACCGCTCGCCCCGCGAGATCTTCGAGGCGGGAGCGGCGCACATCCCCGAAGAACGGGTGCGCATGGGGATCGTGCCGCGGCTCTCCGTGGCCGAGAACTTGGTCCTGCGTCAGTACCGCTATCCTCCCTTCTGTCGCGGGCCGCTCCTCGATGCGGAGGCGATCCTGGACTTCAGCCACCGCATGATCGCCGAGTACGACATCGCCACGCCCTCCGCGCGCACGCCCGCTCGAGCCCTCTCCGGGGGCAACATCCAGAAGCTCATCCTCGCCCGCGAGCTCTCGGGGGAGCCGGGGCTGGTCATCGCCGCCCACCCCACCTCCGGTCTCGACGTCAGCGCCACCGAGCAGATCCACGCCCTCCTGCTGCGGCGCCGCCAGCAGGGGGCCGGTGTCCTGCTGGTCTCGGAAGACCTGGACGAGATCCTGGCGCTTTCGGACCGGATCGCCGTCATGTTCGGCGGCGAGATCGTGGGCACCGTGGCCGCGACGGAGGCAGACCGCGAGCGGCTGGGGCTGATGATGACGGGGCAGCGCGCATGATGCGGGTGGGCCCCCTGGAGATCGAGCGGCGACCTGATCCGCCGCTGCCCTGGGTCCTGGGCGTCTCCCTGCTGGCCATCCTGGCGGCCATGGCCGCAAGCGGGGTGATCTTCTGGAGTCACGGGGTGGAGCCGCTGCGCGCCTACGGGGTGATCATCCGGGGGACGCTGTTCAACCTGCGGGCGCTGCCCGAGGTGGTGCGCTTTGCCATCCCCCTGCTGCTGGCCGGGGTGGGGCTGGTGCTGGCCTTCCGGGCGCTGTTTTGGAACATAGGGGCGGAGGGCCAGATCCTGGCCGGCGCCACGGCGGCGACGTGGGTGGCGCTCTTCTCCCCGGTGCCCGACCCCCTGAAGCTGCCGGCCATGTTCCTGGCCGGGTTCCTGGGTGGGGCGGCCTGGGGCTTTCTCCCGGCCCTGCTCAAGCTGCGCCTGGCGGTGAACGAGGTCATCTCCACGCTGATGATGAACTACATCGCTATTTACCTGGTCTCGTGGCTGGTGCACGGACCGTGGAAGGGGCCCCAGATGCGGGGCTTCGCCTTCACCGACGAGTTTCCGCCGGCTGCGCAGATCCCCTTGCTCGCCGGCACCCGCATCCACTGGGTGACCCTCCTGGTGGGCATCGCCCTGGCCGTGGCTTTGGCCTTCATGCTGGCCCGCACCCGGCTGGGTTTCGAGATCCGTGTCCAGGGGGAGAGCCTGGATGCCGCGCGCTATGCTGGCATCGACCCCACCCGCACCACGCTCCTGGTGATGCTCCTGGCCGGCGGGGCGGCGGGCCTGGCCGGCGTGGGCGAGGTGGGCGGCATCCACCACCGCCTCCTGGACCCGAACCAGGTCTCCCTGGGGTTCGGCTACGCGGCCATCATCGTCGCCTGGCTGGCCCGCGGCAGTCCCATCGCCGCCATCCTCACGGCAATGTTCCTGGGCGTGGTCTTCACCAGCGGCGACGTGATGAAGGTGGCGCTGCAGATGCCGGCGCGGGTGACCGATGTCTTCAACGGCTTGATCCTCTTCTGGCTGATCGGCAGCGAGCGCCTCCTCTACTACCGTGTGCGCTGGGCGCCGCGGCGGGAGGTGCCCGCGCCGCTGCCCGTGGCCGACGCCGGGGCAGACCCGGGTACGAGGTGGGACGCGGGCGAGGAGTAGCCTATGGAGGAGTGGGTCCTCAACACCATCATCCGGGGGCTGGCCCTGGGCACGCCGTTGCTGTGGGCGGCGCTGGGCGAGGTCTATGCCGAGCGCTCCGGGGTGGTCAACCTGGGCGTGGAGGGCATGATGATCCTGGGCGCGTTCTCCGCCTTCGCCCTGGCGCAGACCACCGGGAGCCCGCTAGTGGGATTGCTGCTTGCCGCCGGAGCCGGCGCAGCCGCGGCTCTGGTGCACGCCTTCGTCACCATTACCCTTCGGGCCAACCAGTACGTCTCCGGGCTGGCTCTGACCATGCTGGGCCTGGGGCTGTCCGCGTTGCTGGGGCGGCGCTGGGAGGGACTCCCGCTGCTGGAGACCCTGCCCGAGGTCTCAGCCTTCACCTACCTCAGCCTGCTGCTGGCGCTGGCGCTGTGGTTCGTCCTTTACCACACCCGCTGGGGCATGATCATCCGCTCCACAGGCGAGGCCCCGGCTGCTGTGGACACCCTGGGCATCAATGTGGCCCTGGTTCGTTACCTGACCGTCGTCTTCGGGGGCGCACTGGCCGGGGTGGGCGGAGGGTTTCTCTCTGTGGCCTACCGCCCCTCCTGGACGGAGGGCATGACCAACGGCCTGGGGTGGATCGCCATCGCCATCGCCATCTTCGCCTCCTGGGACCCGCTGCGGGCGGTGGTCGGCGCGTTCCTCTTCGGTGCGCTTTTCCATCTCTCTTTCCGCCTGCAGACCTGGGTGGCACCGGAGCCGCTGCAGATGATGCCGTTCGCCTTTACCATAGTGGTGTTGGCCGCCGCGGCCCGCCGCGGCGGGCGGGCGCAGGGCGCCCCCGAGGCGCTGGGCGTGCCCTACGTGCGGGGGGAGCGGTAGCAGGAGGGAGGTGAGAGGAGACGGTGCGTGTGCGGCAAGGCGTTGAGTCCGGGAGCAGAGGGAGGATGACGATGCGCTGGATGAGGACAGTTGCACTGGTGGCGCTGATGCTTCTGTTCGCCGCAGCCGGGCCCGGCCTGGCGCAGGCCAAGCTCAAGGCCGGGTTCATCTACGTGGGCCCCATCGGCGACTACGGCTGGACCCACGCCCACGACCAGGGGCGGCGGATCGCCGAGCGGACCCTGCCCATCGAGACCCTCTACGTGGAGTCGGTGCCGGAGGCCCAGGTGGAGCCGTTCATCGAGAAGCTGATCCAGCAGGGGGCGAAGGTGGTGTTCACCACCAGCTTTGGCTTCATGGACGGCACCCTGGCCATGGCCAGGCGGTACCCGAACATCATCTTCGGGCACGCCAGCGGTTTCAAGCGCAACCGCAACATGTTTACCTACATGGCCGACTTCTACCAGGTCTACTACCTGAACGGCCTGATGGCCGGCGCCCTCACCAAGAGCGGCAAGATCGGCTATGTGGCGGCCTTCCCCATCCCCGAGGTGAAGCGGCACCTGGGGGCGTTCGCCCTGGGCATCCGGGCGGTCAACCCCACGGCCACAGTGCATGTGCGCTGGCTCTTCTCCTGGTTTGACCCGGCGAAGGCCAAGGAGGCCACCGAGGCGCTGATCGCCGAGGGGGCCGATGTTTTTGCCTTCACCGAGGACTCGCCTACGGTGATCCAGGTGGCCGCCAAGAAGGGGCTACCCAGCTTCAGCCACTACTCCCCCATGCAGCGGTTTGCCCCGCAGCACGTGATCTCCGGCCAGCTGGTGCACTGGGAGGTCATCTACATCGACTTCCTGCGGAAGGTGCTGGCGGGCAAGTACACCGCCGACAACCTGCAGGACGTCGACTACTGGTGGCTGCTGGCGGAGAAGGCGGTGGAGCTGGGCGGGGCGTTCGGGGTGCCCATCAACCCGGTCTGGGCGCCCAAGCTGCAGGCCGTCAAGGTGAGCACTCCGGAATTCGGGACGATCTCCGTGTACGACCTGGTGATGCGGCGCCTGGCGCAGATGTCCCGGACGCCCGTGGCCTTCGATCCCTTCACCGGACCCATCCGCGACCGCAAGGGCGTGCTGCGCGTGCCCGCGGGCAAGACCATGACCGTGCTGGAGCTGACCACCATGGAGTGGGCGGCGCCGGGCATCGTCGGCCCCTGGCCGAAGGAGCCGTAAGCGGACCAATCGCGGCGGAGGCAGCGGCGGGCGGCCTGGACCTGGCCGCCCGCTTCCTGCCGGTGCATGACAGTGGCCAGGATTGGTCCGTTCCTTCCGATTGGACACTCCTCGGGTCTGTGGGGCCGGCAAAGCCAGTCTAAGCGGATTCCGGCTCCGGCAGCAGCTTGAAAATCGGGAGGATTCCCAGGTTCTGGATGTCGGGTACCTCCTCCCCCTCCAGCAGGATCGCCGCCTTGGCCACGACGTTGCCCCCCGCCTGAGCGATCAGCTCCAGCATGGCCCGCATGGTCTCGCCGGTGCTGAAGATGTCGTCCACCACGGCCACGCGCCTGCCGCGCAGCTTCATGGCGTCCCGTCCGTCCATATACAGCTCCTGCTCCGTCTTGGCGGTGATGGGCTTGTAGCGGACCATGAGCGGTGAGAGCATGAACGGACGGATGCGCCGCTGGCAGACCACGTAGGGCTTAAGCCCCAGGTAAGTGGCGATGGCGTGGGCCAGGGGGATACCCTTGATCTCCGTGGTCACCAGGATCTCCGGATCGTTCAGCCGGGGCGCCAGCAGCTTGGCCGCGCGGTCAATCACCTCGGTGTCGCCCAGGCTGTAGTAGTAGGCGATCCAGGTGTCGGGAGCCACCTGGATGAGGGGCAGGGTGCGCACCATGCCGGCGACCTCCAGGTCGTAGGCGGGCTGGCCGCGGAAGGGCAGAATGTGAGCCATAGGTCACCTCGGTTGCTCAACGATAACGCCACACCGCACCCACGACCATGGCCGGTGTGGCTCAACGGCTTATTCCTTCCCGGAGGTGGGGGCCGTTTCCTCCACGCGGCCGCGGCGCGCCGCGTGCAGCCGCTGGGCGTGTTCCACTAGCAGCTCCCAGGCCAGGCGCACGTGCGTCTCAGTGGTGCGCAGGTTCCCCACAGCCAGCCGCAGGGTGAATCGGCCTCCCAGCCGGGTGTGGGACAGGTAGGCACGACCTGTAGCGTTGACGGCGTCCAGCAGCGCGGTGTTAAGGGCATCCAGATAGGCTTCCCGCTCGTCGGCGCTGCCCTTCAGGTCGGAGGGGCGCGCCCGGAAGCAGACGACGCTGAGTGGGGCGGGGGCCATCCGTTCGAAGTCGGGGTGCGCGTCTACCCAGGCGGCGAAGGTCTGCCCCAGGCGGATGTGCTGGCGCAGGCGGGCGACCAGCCCCTCCCGGCCGAAGTAGCGGATGACCATCCACAGCTTGAGGGCACGGAATCGCCGTCCCAGCTGCACCCCGTAGTCCATGAAGTCCCGCACCCCGGCCTGCTCCGCTTCGGCGGTGCGCAGGTACTCCGGGACCAGGCTGAAGGCGCGGCGCAGCAGGTCAGGTCGTCGGCAGAAGAGCGCGCTGCAGTCGATGGGGGTAAACAGCCACTTGTGCGGGTTGATCACCACCGAGTCGGCCCGGGCGCACCCGTCCAGGACCCAGCGGAACTCGGGGACGATAGCCGCCATCCCGGCATAGGCGGCGTCCACGTGCAGCCACAGCCCCTCCCGGGCACAGGTCTCGGCGATGGCGGGGACGGGATCCACACTGGTGGTGGAGGTGGTGCCCACTGTGGCCACCACGCAGAAGGGCCTCCATCCAGCTGCGCGATCCTCCTGGATGGCCTGCGCCAGCGCCCCGGCGTCCAGGCGGAAGGCGGGATCGGTGGGGATCTTACGCACCCCCTGCTGCCCCAGTCCCAGGATGATGGCCGCCTTCTCAATGGAGGAGTGGGCCTGCTCGGAGGCGTAAAGGCGCAGGCGCGGGCCTCCGGCCAGCCCCTCCTGGCGCACCGGGTACTCCTCTACCGCCTCCCGCGCCGCGGCCACGGCGCAGAGGCTGGCCACAGAGGCGGTGTCCATGATGATGCCAAACTGCGGTGGCAGGCCCACCAGCTGCCGCAGCCAGTCCAGGGTCACCTCCTCCAGCTCCGTGGCCGCGGGAGAGGTTTTCCAGAGCATGGCGTTGACGTTGAGCGCCGCCGCCAGCAGCTCCCCCAGAATCCCCGGAGCCGATCCGGTGATGGCGAAGTAGGCAAAGAAGGCGGGATGGTTCCAGTGGGTCAGGCCGGGGACGACATGCCGCTCGAAGTCCGCCAGGATGGCGTCCATGGGCTCGCCGTGCTCCGGCGGGCTGGCCGGCAGGGCACGGCGCAGCCACCCCGGTGCCGTGCGCGCCAGGACGGGATAGCGCTCGGGGTGGGCCAGGTAGTCGGCGATCCAGTCCACGGCCCGGTGTCCGAAGTGGCGGAACTCCTCCGGGTGCATGTCCGCCGCTGGAGCTGTAGCTGACATGGGGTCTCCCTCCCTGCGGGGTCTCCTCAACACTTTTCGGCTCCCATCCTCCTGCGCCTCCTTCCCACGCAGGAAGCCCCGTCGGCGGCAAGGAAGGTGAGGGTGTGGACCTCTCCCGGCTGATCCAGGTGGCCCGGGGCCTCCAGCCCGCCGACCTTCTGCTGCGCCACGCCCGGGTGGTGGACCTGTACAACCACGAGATCATCGAGGCCGACGTGGCCATCGTGGAGGAGCGCATCGCCGGCATCAGCACCATCCCCGGCGCCTACCGCGGCCAGGAGAGCCACGACCTGAAGGGAGCCTACCTGGCCCCCGGGTTGATCGACGGGCACGTGCACATCGAGAGCGCCATGGTCAGCGTGCCGGAATTCGCCCGCGCCGTCGTCCCCCGTGGGACCACCACCATCGTGGCCGACCCACACGAGATCGCCAATGTCCTGGGAATGAGCGGCATCCGCTACATGCTGCAGGCGGCCAAGTACAACCCCCTCAGCGTCTTCATCATGGCTTCTTCCTGCGTCCCCGCCGGCCCCATGGAGAGCGCCGGGGCGGAGATCACGGCCTACGACCTGGAGACCTTGATGCAGGACAAGTGGGTGCTGGGCCTGGCTGAAGTGATGAACTACCCCGGACTGCTGGCGGGGGACGAGGAGGTGCTGGCCAAACTGCGGGCTGCCGGCCGCCGGCCCGTGGACGGCCACGCCCCGGGAGTGCGTGGCCTGGACCTCAACGCCTACGTTGCCGCCGGGGTGGGGTCGGACCACGAGTGCACCACGGTGGACGAGGCCAGGGAGAAGCTGCAGCGGGGCATGGTGGTGATGATCCGCGAGTCGACGCCAGCCCGTAACCTGCGGGACCTTCTGCCGCTGGTCACCCCGCAGAACGCGCGCCGTTTCGTCTTCTGCACCGACGACCGCAGCCCCATCCACCTGCTGGAAGAGGGGCACATCGACTCCATGGTCCGACAGGCCATCGACCTGGGGCTGGATCCCTTCCTGGCTCTGCAGATCGGCAGCCTGAACACAGCGGAGTACTTCGGCCTGCGCGACCGGGGCGCGGTGGCTCCGGGGAAGCTGGCCGACCTGATTGTCTTCGACGACCTGCTGGCCCCGCGGCCGCGGCTCGTCTACCGGCTGGGCCGCCTGGCGGCGCGCGATGGTGAGCTGCTGCCCTACGACCGGCCGGAGCGGCTGCCGGCGCTGCGCGGCTCCGTCAACGTCCCCCGGGCCACGCTGCACTTCCGCATCCCCGCCCGCGGCCGCCGCATCCGGGTGATCGACGTCATCCCCGACCAGATCGTCACCGCGGCCGGGGAGGCAGAGGTCACCATCGCGGACGGCGAGGCGGTGGCCGACCCGCAGCGGGACCTGCTCAAGCTGGCGGTGATCGAGCGACACACCGGCAGCGGGCGGGTGGGGTTGGGCTTCGTCCGGGGCTTCGGGCTGCGCCTGGGGGCGCTGGCCTCCACAGTGGCGCACGACGCGCACAACATCATCGTGGTGGGAGCCAGCGATGATGCCATGCGGGCGGCGGTGGAGCTGATCCTGGAGATGCAGGGCGGGCTGGTGGCTGTGGCCGGACGGGAAGAAGCGCGGCTGCCGTTGCCCATCGCCGGGCTGATGTCCGACGAGCCGGTGCCAGTGGTGGCCGATCAGCAGCGGGCGCTGCTGCGGATGGCGCGGCGCATGGGCTGCCCGCTGCAGGACCCCTTCATGACCCTCTCCTTCCTCACCCTCACCGTGATTCCGGCGCTGAAGCTGACCGACCGGGGCCTGCTGGACGTGACCCGGGCCGAGCTGGTTCCTCTGTTCATCGACTAGGCGGGGGTACCTCTGCCGTCGTCAGCGCCCGGGCCGAGGGGTGGATGGTCCGGCAGGGGAGCCCAGCCTCGGCCAGCAGTTCCCGTGCAGCCTGGAGGGCCCGGGAGACGTCCTCCGCCCACACCACCAGCTTTGCCTGCAGGACGTAGCGTTTCTCCTTGTACACTGCGGGTGGGTTCACCACGGCCCGCATCACGTGGGATCTGGCGCGGCGCGCCTGCTCGATCTGTTCACCTACGCGCATGATATCTCTCTCGGCAGGGAGTCCGGGCAGTTCGCATTCAGCCACGATCTCAAACGGCTTGCCTCCCATATTCATCCCCCCGTACCTGACTGTCGCTCTGCCCCGTATGGTCAAGGGCAAAGGACCGGCCTCACCCTACTCCTCATGGTACAAGGAGCCCGCGGCCCAAACATCAGTTCAAGGGTGCATCTGGAGGGCCGCACAAACCAGAGGTGGTGCGGGTGGCCTCGAGGGTGGAGCTTCATCGGTGCTGCCGCGCCGGCTTGACCAGAGTGCTGCTTCACCACCCGACCAGACCGCGATCAGGAGCCCGGCGGCAGCGCCGCCCGGCCGGAGGAGTCGGTGCGGTGCCGACGAAAACCCCGCAGGGACCGATCCCGGCTGACGCCGTTCCGGACAGCTTGATGATCCTGGTCCGCACCTGGTTCCGCACCAAGTGGGGGGCTGCCAGCACCGTGGTGGAGCTGCTCAAGGGCATCTCGGCCACGCTGGAGCCGGAGCGCCGGGCCCGGATCTACACCGACCTCTCCGGCGAACTGTTCACGGTCACCTGGGAGACGGAGTGGCCCAGCCTGGCCGCCTACGAGATAGCCTTCGATGAGATGCGCCAGAACCAGGAGTACCGCGAGCTGATGGCGGAGATCGTCGATCTGGTGGAGACAGGAGGGCGGGAGTACCTCCTGCTGCGCTGGCCCGAGACCTGACGCCTCGCCGGGAGTCCCATCGGGGGTCGCGTGCACTGTGCCCATCCGGTTGAGCCGCGCCCGCTTCGAACGGCTGGTGGAGGAGGCGCTGGCCAGCATCCCCGAGCCGCTGCGGCAGCGCATGGACAACGTGGAGATCGTGATCGAGGCCTGGCCCACCGCGGAGCACCTGCGCACGGCGGGGCTGGAGCCGGGCGAGTGGTTGTTTGGCCTCTACGAAGGGACGCCGCTCCCCCAGCGGGGGATCACATCCGAGCCGCTGCTGCCGGACAAAATCACCATCTTCCAGGGTCCCCTGCAGGAGGCCTGCGGCTCGGAGGAGGAAGTGCGGAAGGAGGTGCGTACAACGGTCATTCACGAGATCGCCCACCATTTCGGCATTGACGAAGCGCGCCTGGCCGAACTGGGATATGACTGAATGGGCCTGATCATCGACCTGGTGGTCAACCTTCTCCGGCTCCTGGGCAATCTGCTGGTCCGGCTGGCCGGGCGTCCCCCCGACTATGTGCTCCTGGACCTGGCGGGCGCCTACCCGGAGCGGCGCACGCCCCGCCCGCGCTTCCTGCCCTTCCGCGGGGTGCTGCCTTTCGGGCTTCCGGCTCCCGAGGAGAGCCTGGAAGAGCTGCGCGAAGTGCTCGATCGCCTGGCCCGGGCCCCGCGAGTCCGCGGGGTGGTAGTGCGTCTGGGGGAGCTCAGCGCTGGCCTGGCCACGGCCCAGAGCCTGCGCGCCGCACTGCAGGACCTGCGGCGCCGGGGGAAACGTGTCGTCGCCTACCTGACCTCGGTCTCCACCCTCCAGTACTACCTGGCCACGGCGGCGGACGAGATCCTGCTACCGGAGAGCGCCGTGGTGGCGCTCACCGGGCTGCGCACCGAGGTCACCTTCCTGCGCGACGTCTTCGACCGGCTGGGCATCGCCCCCGAGTTTGACCGCATCGCCGAGTACAAGACGGCCGCCGACCCCTTTCTGCGGCGCTCCATGTCCCCGGCGCACCGGGAGATGCTGGACGCCATTCTGGACGGGCTGCTGGAGGAGATCGTCGCCGACGTGGCGGCGGCGCGGGGCCTGGAGGCGGCCGCAGTCCGCACGGCGGTGAACCGCGCCCCCCTGCCGGCGGCGGAGGCGCTGGGCCTGGGCCTGGTGGACGGCCTCCTGTATGAAGACGAGCTGCCGCGGCGCCTGGGCACGGCGTGGCGGGAGGCGGTGCTGCGGCCGTGGGTAGCTGCGCGGCGACGTATCCCCTTCCCCTACCGCTGGCCTTCTCTGCAGGATGTGGTCGCCGTGGTGGTGCTGCGGGGGATGATCGTCCCCGGAGAGAGCCGGGAGTTCCCCGTCTCCCTGCCGCTGGTGGGCCGGCACCTGTCGGGCTCCAGCACCGTCGCCCGTGCCTTCCGCGCCGTGGAGCGGGCGCGCCGGGTGCGGGCCGTGGTCTTCTACGTGGACTCCCGTGGCGGGTCGGCCCTGGCCTCGGACCTGATCTGGCGGGAGGTGGAACGGGTGAAGCGGCAAAAGCCCGTGGTGGTCTACATGGGCGACGTGGCCGGATCGGGAGGATACTACGTGGCCTGTGGGGCGAGCCGGGTAATCGCCCAGCCCGCTGCCATCACCGGATCCATCGGGGTGGTGGTGGGCAAGCTGGTCCTGGCCGACCTCTTCCGCAGGCACGGGTTGAACCGGGAGATCCTCACGCGCGGTGCGGCTGCCGCCATCACCTCTCCCTTCAGCCGCTACAGCGAAGAGGAGTGGGCCCGCGTCCGCCGTGAGATGCAGGACATCTACCGCCGCTTCATCGGGCGGGTGTCGCAGGGGCGCGCCCGAGCGATGGAGGAAGTGGAAGGTGTCGCTGGCGGGAGGGTGTGGACCGGGAGGCAGGCGCTGGCGCGCGGGCTGGTGGACGAGCTGGGAGACTTCACCCTGGCCGTGCGGCGGGCGCGGGAGCTGGCCGGTATCCCTCCCCAGCGCGAGGTCGCCGTGGTTACAGTGCGGCCGCCGCGCGCTGCGGGAATCCCGGCCTTTCCCACGACCCCGGCGGAGATGATCAAAGGCCTGCGGCAGGTGGCGGCGCTGGCTGCGGAGCGCGCCCTGCTACTGATGGCGCTGCCATGATCGCACGCGGCGGAGGGATCCTGCGGGTGCGCGTCCTGCGCAGCGGTAGCGCGGGGAATGCCATCCTGGTGGAGGCCTGTGGCACCCGCCTGCTGGTGGATGCCGGCATCCCTGTGGACCTGGTGGAGCGGGAGCTGGCGCCGCTGGGCCTGGAGGCCGCCGACCTGGATGCCATTCTCCTCACCCACGAGCACGACGACCACACCCGCGGCGCCGGGGCGGTGGCGCGCGCCGCCGGGATCCCTGTGCTGGCCAACGAGCGCACGCTGCACCAGGCGGCGCACGTCCTGGGCGCGGTGGCGACGGAGCGTTTCACCACGGGAGTGCCCTTTGCTCTGGGAGCCTTTACCGTAGAGCCCTTCCCCGTTCCTCACGACGCGGTGGAGCCGGTGGGATTCGTGCTGCAAGTGGACGGCCTGCAGGTGGTGGTGGCTCATGACCTGGGTGCTGTGGACGGTGTGCTCCAGGAGCGCCTCCCCGCGGCGGACCTGATCCTGCTGGAGGCCAACTACGACCCACGGCTGCTAGGCGTCTCCGGGTATCCCTGGTTCCTGAAGAACCGTATTCTCAGCCCCACCGGCCACCTCTCCAACGAGAGCGCGGCCCAGGCCGCGGTGTGGGCCGCGCGCGGGGGAAAGGCTCAGACGTTGTTCCTGGTCCACCTCAGCGAGGTGAATAACCTCCCTCCCCTGGCGCGGGACGTGGTGCGCTGGGCGCTGGAGCGCGAAGGGGTGACGACGACCCAGGTCTACGCGGTGCGCTCCCCCGCCGGAGGGCTGCTGTGGGAAGCCGGCCTTGAGTCTGCGCCTGTTCCCTGAGGCTTTCTTCCACGCCGGGGACTCCCCGGCGCTGCGTCGGGCGGCGGTGCGCTGCCTGCAGGCGGCGCTGCGGGCGGCCGACCCACAGGCCGCGCTGGCCCGCGCCGTGACCCTGCAAGACCATCTCCTCCGAGTCGCCGGGGAGGCGTACGATCTGAACCGCGTACGCCGTCTCTTCCTGCTGGGCGGGGGCAAGGCCGCGGCGGCCATGGCGGCGGCGCTGGAGCATCTCCTCGGCCCGCGGGTTACTGGCGGCGTGGTCAGCGTGAAGTACGGGCACACCGTGCCCACATCGCGGGTGCGCGTGTTGCAGGCGGGACATCCCCTGCCGGACGCCGCGGGTGTCGCCGCCGCGGAGGAGGTGCTGGCCCTGGCCCGGGAGGCGGGACCCTACGATCTGGTCCTGGTGCTGATCTCAGGAGGAGGCTCCGCTCTGCTGACTGCGCCGGCGGAGGGGGTCACGCTGGAGGACAAGAGCGCCGTCACCCGTCTGCTGCTGGCCGCGGGCGCGCCCATCGGAGAACTCAACGCCGTGCGCAAACACCTCTCCCGAATCAAAGGCGGCCACCTGGCGCGCGCCCTGGCCCCGGCCCGCTCCGTCGCCCTGATCCTCTCCGATGTCCTGGGGAATCCCCTGGACGTGATCGCCTCGGGCCCCACCGTGCCGGATCCCACCACCTTCGGCCAGGCCCTGGAAGTCCTGCGCCGCCGCAACCTCATGGAGGCAGTGCCGGCCGCCGTGCGGGAGGTGCTGCAGCGCGGTGCCGCCGGGCGTCTCCCGGAGACACCCAAGCCGGGCGATCCGGTCTTCGCCCTCACCCGCGCCGCGATCATCGGCGATATCCGGCAGGCCCTGGAGGCGGCGGCGGAGGAGGCGCGCGCACAGGGATTCCGCCCCGTGTTGTTGTCCGCATCCATCGAGGGAGAAGCCCGCGTCGTGGGCGCCGCCCTGGGGCGGATGGCCAGGGAGGCGCGCGCCGGTCGCTTCGGTCCGCCTCCTGTCTGCCTGCTGCAGGGAGGCGAGACGACGGTGACCGTGCGGGGCCAGGGGCGGGGCGGGCGGAACCAGGAGGTGGCGCTGGGCGCGGCGCTGGAGGTCGCCGGGATGCCAGGAGTGCTGGTCCTCTCCGCCGGCACCGACGGCACCGACGGCCCCACCGATGCCGCCGGCGCAGTGGCGGACGGGACGACCCTGCGGCGGGCTGAGGCGCTGGGGCTGGACCCGCACGACGCCCTGGCTCGCAACGACGCCTACCCGTTCTTCGCCGCGCTGGGGGACCTGCTGATTACCGGCCCGACCCTGACCAATGTGAATGACCTGATGCTGGTGCTGGTGGAGGACCCACACGCCCGGAGCGCTTAATTGACGCTGCAGATGGCCCGTGCTATAAGGGGGTGGCCGTGAAGGTCCTCTATGCCGTCTCGGAGGCCGTTCCCTTCGTCAAGACTGGCGGCCTGGCCGATGTGGGCGGTGCACTTCCTGCAGCCCTGGCGCGGATGGGACACGACGTGCGTCTGGTCCTGCCGCGCTACCGGGCCGTCGCTACTGCCGGACTCACCCCGCGGTTTCCCCTGCGCCTTTCCCTGGGAGAGGGCACCATAGAAGGCGCGGTGCTGGAGGGGCGCGCTCCCTCCGGCGTCCCGGTCTTCTTCATCGAGTGTCCCCCCCTGTTCGACCGGGAGGGCCTCTACGGGCAGGATGGGGTCGACTACCCTGACAACCTGCTGCGCTTCGCCTTTTTCAGCCAGGCCGTGGTCGCTGTCGCCGCCCAGGCGCACCAGCCGGAGGTGATCCACTGCAACGACTGGCACACCGGCCTGGTGCCGGCCTACCTGCGGCTGCGGGAGCGGGCGCGGCAGCAGGGCGCGTGGCCGACGCTGTTCACCGTGCACAACATCGCCATGCAGGGCATTTTTCCCTCCGAGCAGTTTCCCCTTCTGGGTCTGCCGCGGGAGTTCTTCAGCCCCGAGGGGCTGGAGTTCTGGGGGCAGGTGAACTGCCTGAAGGCGGGGCTGGTCTATGCCGACCTGCTGAGCACCGTCAGCGAGACCTACGCCCGGGAGATCCAGACGCCGGAGTTCGGGGCGGGGCTGGAAGGCGTGCTGGCCTCACGGCGGCATGATCTTCATGGTGTGCTCAACGGCGCGGACTACACCCAGTGGGACCCGCGGGTGGATCCCTACATCCCCGTGCGCTACGGTCCCGAGGATCTGGAGGGGAAGCGGGCCTGCAAGCGGGCGCTGCAGAAGGAATCTGGGCTGGAGGTCCTGCCCTACGCGCCGCTGCTGGCTATGGTCAGCCGGCTCACCGACCAGAAGGGCTGCGACCTGGTGGCCGCGGTGCTGCCGGCGCTGGTGGAGCGGGGGGCACAGTTCGTCCTGCTGGGGATGGGCGAGCCCCGCTACCACGCCCTCTTCACCCACCTGGCTCGCCAGTACCCGCGGCAGATCTGTGTCGCCATGCGCTTTGACGAGGCCCTGGCGCACCGCATCGAGGCAGGAGCAGACATCTTCCTCATGCCCTCGCGCTTCGAACCTTCTGGCCTGAACCAGCTCTACAGCATGCGCTACGGGACGGTGCCGGTGGTGCGGCGCACCGGAGGGCTCGCCGACTCGGTGACGGACGCCACGGAAGAGACTATCCGCGCCGGCGTGGCCACGGGTTTCGTCTTCGACGCCTACGACCCCCTGGCGCTGCTGGGCGCGCTGGATCGGGCCCTGGAGGCCTTTCGCGACCCCCTGATCTGGCGGCGGATCCAGCTGGCCGGGATGCGGGCGGACTTCTCCTGGGAGCGCTCGGCCCAGCGGTACCTGGCCTTGTACGAGCAGGCGGTGGGCAGAAAGGTAGGGGGTCTGGCTGCCGGCAGCTAGGACGTGGGCGAGCCGGAGGCGCGAACGGGTGGATCCGCACCCGAGGCGCAGTTCCTTCGAGGAGTGGAGGTGGTATCGCCTTGCCTGAGCTGCGCAAGGATCCCATCACCCGGCGCTGGGTGATCATCGCCACGGAGCGGGCGGCGCGGCCGACCGACTTCCTGGGGCAGTTTGGCCAGGAGCCGACCGACCGGGACCGTTGTCCCTTCTGCGAGGGCCGGGAGGCGCAGACTCCCCCGGAGATCTTCGTCCTGCGGCGGGAAGGGACGTCGCCCAACAGTCCGGGGTGGTGGGTGCGGGTGGTGGCCAACAAGTATCCCGCGCTGCGTATCGAGGGCGACACGGCCCGCACCAGGGAGGGGATGTTTACGCGGATGGATGGGGTGGGCGCCCACGAGGTGATCATCGAGACCCCGACACACGACACCCACCTGGCGCTGCTGCCGGAGGAGCACATAGCCGATGTTATCCGCGCCTACCAGGAGCGCTACCTCGACCTGGACCGCGACGAGCGCTTTGAGTACCTGTTGCTGTTCCGCAACCACGGGCGCGCCGCCGGGGCTTCTCTCTCCCACCCCCACTCCCAGCTCATCGCCCTGCCCATGGTGCCCAAGCGCACCAGCGAGGAGATGGAGGCGGCGCAGCGCTACCTGGAGCGGCAGGGGACCTGCGTCTACTGTGACCTGCTGCGCCAGGAGCTGGCCGCCGGGAAGCGGGTGGTTCACGAGAACGCTCACTTCGCGGCGGTGACGCCCTTTGCCGCCCGCTTCCCCTTCGAGACGTGGGTCGTGCCCAAGGAGCACCAGGCCTCCTTCGGCGCCATCTCCCCCCCGCAGGTCCCCGCCATGGCCGCCGCCCTGAAGACGGTGTTGCTGAAGCTGGCCGTCCTCCTGGGCAATCCGCCGTACAACTACATAGTGCACACCGCGCCCTACACCGCGCCCCAGGCTCCGGCCTACCACTGGCACCTGGAGATCATGCCCCAGCTGGTGCGGACGGCAGGATTCGAGTGGGGCTCCGGCTTCCACATCAACCCCGTGGCCCCCGAGGACGCAGCCCGCTTTCTGCGGGAGGTGGAGGCGCGGCCGGAGGTGCCCGCGCCCGGCCCTTGATCCCCTCACCGGGATTCTCCTGGCGGGGAATACGACGCGGCTCAAAGCACGCACCTTCTGCGCTAATAGCCCTCTTCTGCCTGGTAGCGCAATCCTTTGCGCAGGAGGGATGGTTCCCCACTCCGGTGTTCTGGGACGACGCCCGGCCAACCGTGACGCACGTGGGACGGCTGGTTCTTGATCCTCCTGCGGGAAAACGTGGGTTCGTCATGGTTGAGGGCGAGGGGTTTCGATTTCAGGACGGGACTCCTGTCAAGTTCTGGGGTGTTAACCTGTCAGCGGGGGCAAACTTTCCCCAGCACGAGGTCGCAGAACAGGTTGCTGCCCGCCTTGCCAAGCTGGGATTCAACCTGGTCCGTCTGCATCACATGGATTCGGCCTATGAGCCGAGGGGCATATGGGACAGGAACTTCACGGACACAAGGCACATCAGTCAGGAACAGCTCGAACGGTTAGATTACCTCATCGCGCAGCTGAAGTCCAGAGGGATCTACGTTGACCTGAACCTCCACGTCGGCCGCCCCTTCGCGGTGGCGGACGGAGTCGTGGAAGCAGCGCTCATCCCCAGGCTGGGCAAGTTTGTGACCCTGTTTGACAGGCGGTTGATCGACCTGCAGAAGGAGTATGCGAAGCTAATTCTCACCCACCGCAATCCATACACAGGCAGGGTCTACACCGACGAGCCAGCGATTGCCTTAGTCGAGCTGACGAACGAGAACTCCCTTTTCGCTGGCTGGCTCAGCGGCGCGCTGGACAGAGAGGAGCTGGCATCGACGCGGCCGGAGGATCCATGGCGGGGTCCCCTTCCACCCTCCTACCGGAGGGAGCTGGATGCGCTGTGGAACACGTGGTTACTGGATCGGTACCGTACCCGCCAGTCGCTGGAGGCTGCTTGGCGCCCGCAGGAGGTGGGGGAGAGCGGGCTAAGGGTGGAAGAGGATCCTGCCCGGAGTACGGTCGGCAGGACCCCCTGGGCGGAACGAGAACGGGTGTCCGCGGCACGTCTTGCCGACCTGGCCAGATTCTACGCCTGGGTCGAAGCCGCCTACTTCCGGGAGATGATCAGCTATCTGCGGAAGGAAGTCGGTTTGAAAGCACCCATCACCGGAACGAACAATTATTATGGGCTCCCCAGCATCCTGGCCCAATCCGCTGCGGACTACATGGACACCCACGGGTACTGGGACCACCCCACGTTTCCGGGGCGTCCGTGGGATCGTACGGACTTTCGGATCACCAATCGATCGCTGGTCCTCACCCCTGCGCTGATGCAACGTTCTGCCTTCAACTCCAGTCCCATTCCTCGTTGGACGCTGTCGGCAGTGTGCGGCAGGCCTCTCACCGTGAGCGAGTGGAATCAGCCATTCCCCAACGTCTACGAATACGAGATGCCCCTCCTGGTGGCCGCGTACGGTGCGTTCCAGGGGTGGGACGGCCTTTTCGCCTACACCTATCGGCACGACAGGGAGAACTGGGGTCGCCAGGGGATCACGGGGTGGTTTGACCTGGATGCGAACCCGGTCAAGCTGGCTCTTCTCAGCATCGGGGCTCTTCTCTTCCTCAGAGAGGATGTCAGCCCAGGGAGGCAGACGGTGAGGCTCGTGCATGAAGAGGCCGAAGTGTTCCGATCGTTCCGGCAGATGGGTGGGACGCCCAGTTACGGTCCTTCCGGGCTGCCGATGACAATTGCCCTGGAGCACCGCGTCTGTCAGATGTTTGTCCCGGGACGTCCCGGCCAGCCTGAAGGGGAGTCCCCTCCCATGGGGCGTGATCCCTTCACCTCCGATACGGGTCAACTCATCTGGGATGCTGAGGTGGGGATGGTCCAGGTCGATACCCCCAGAACGCAGGGTGCCGTTGGATTCCTGTCGCGAAAGCCGGTGGTCCTTCAGGACGTACAGATCCGATCGGAAACCGACGCGGCAATTGTCATTACGTCTCTGGACGGCAGGCCGCTTGAGCGGTCGCGGCAGATGCTCCTCGTCGCCGCGGGGGGACAGATGAACACGGGGCAACAGTGGCGCAGTGACGGCAGAGGTCTGGCCACCTGGGGCACCGGTCCTGTCCTCCTGCAGCCCGTCCGTGCGGCCATTACCGTGTCGGGAGCGAATCGCCTTCAGGTCTTCGCCCTGGACGGACGAGGGGACCGGTTGGCGGAGGTGCCTGTCGTCTGTTCCGGATCTCGGTGTAGCTTCTCTATCGGTTCATCCGGTGCCGTATGGTTCGAGCTGGCCCGGTAGTACCTCTGGCGGCAGCTTGAACCGCTCCACGAACCCGTGCAAAAGCTGCGCGACCGCAGAATGGAGGTGCTGTCATGCCGTTATGGGAGTCGGTGCTCTGGCAAAACAGGGTAAGCGCCTGGGTCGCCGCGCTGGCACTGGCGGTGGGGCTGGCCGCCCTGCTGCTGCTCGCCCGCGGTTTGACCGTCCGCTGGCTGCGGCGCCTCGCCGAGCGCAGCCGTACCCGGGCGGCCGACCTGACGGTAACCCTGGCCGGCCGGACCCACGTCCTCTTCCTCCTGGCCCTGGCGGTCTATGCGGGGGCGGCGCTGCTCACGCTCCCGGGGCGGGTGGAGCGGGTGCTCACCGTGACCCTGCTGGTCGCCTTCCTGGTTCAGGTGGCGCTGTGGGGCACCACGCTGATCTCGCTGTTGGTCTCCCAATACGTGCAGCGGGCCGCCGAGGATGCGGTGGCAGCGACTACGGCAACAGCCTTTGGCTTTTTCGGTCGGCTGCTGCTTTGGGTCGTGGTGGCTCTGCTGGCCCTGGACAACCTGGGAGTCGACATCACCACCCTGGTGGCCGGCCTGGGCGTCGGTGGCATCGCCGTGGCCCTGGCCGTGCAGAACATCCTGGGGGATCTCTTCGCCTCCTTCTCCATCGTCTTCGACAAGCCGTTCTCCATCGGGGACTTCATCGCTGTGGGCGACTTCCTGGGGACGGTGGAGCACGTGGGGTTGAAGACCACCAGGGTGCGCAGCCTTTCCGGAGAGCAGATTATCTTCTCCAACAGCGACCTGCTCCAGAGTCGCATCCGCAACTACAAGCGAATGGCCGAGCGGCGCGTGGTCTTCACGCTGGGGGTGACCTACGAGACCCCCTATGAGGAGCTGCGGGCGATTCCGGGCATCGTGCGCCAGGTGATCGAGGGTCAGGCGCAGGCGCGCTTCGACCGGGCCCACTTCAAGGCCTACGGTGACTTCTCCCTGGTCTACGAAGCCGTTTACTACCTGCCCACGCCCGACTACACCACCTACATGGACACGCAGCAGGCCATCAACCTGGAGATCTACCGCCGCTTCAAGGAGCGCGGCATTGCGTTCGCCTACCCCACGCAGACGCTCTATCTCCGGGGCGCGGCACCGGCGGCTGTGGTAACATAATGAATTGGCGCCGAGTCCCGGTATTCCGGGAGCGGGGGACCCAGTGAAGGTGGGGCGCATCTCGCCGCGGGGCGAGTAGGGTAGCTCTCGGCCCGAGCCCGTCAGCTAACCCCGCAGGCAACGAGAGAAGGTGGTCTGGGGAATTGCGGCCCGGGGAGCCTTCTCCGGGCCGCCGCACATCCCGACCCAACGGTCCATGCGGCGCCGCTGCTGCCATGAGTGACACCGGCGTCCTCGTCCTGACCGAACCTGCTGGCCCTCCGCCGGAGGCCGCCACCGCCCGCCAGACCCGTGTGGCTGCGGCTCTGGCCGCCAGGCTCCCCGGGAGGCAGCTGGTAATCGTCAGCAACCGTGAACCCTACGTGCACAGGCGTACCCGCCACGGCGTGGAGGTGGAGCGGCCACCGGGAGGGCTGGTGGCGGCGCTGGACCCGGTGATGCAGGCCCTGGGCGGGGTGTGGATCGCCTGGGGCAGCGGCAACGCTGACCGCGAGGTGGTGGACGAGCACGACCGGGTGGCGGTGCCCCCGGAGCGGCCGCGCTACACGCTGCGTCGGGTCTGGCTGCCCGAGCCGGTGGTGGAGAACTACTACTACGGGTTCGCCAACCAGGCGCTGTGGCCGCTGTGCCACATGGCCGTGGACAAGGCCCGCTTCCGCCGCCGCTACTGGGACGGCTACGTGCAGGCCAATGCCCGGTTCGCCGCCGCGGTGCTGCAGGAGGCTGCGCCCGGCGCGTTCGTCTGGCTGCAGGATTACCACCTGGCCCTCGCCCCGTCCCAGATCCGCCAGCAGCGCCGGGACCTGATCCTGGCCCACTTCTGGCATATCCCCTGGCCGGCCTGGGACGTCTTCCGGGCCTGTCCTGCGGTGCAACGGCGCGCGCTGCTGGAGGGGCTGCTGGGCTGCGACCTGCTGGGGTTCCACCTGGAGCGTTTCCGTCAGACCTTCCTGGAGTGCGTGGCCCGCGAGCTGGAAGCCCACGTGGACGCAGAGCGCGGCACCGTCGACTATCGCGGGCACCGCACGACGGTTGAAGCCTTCCCCATCAGCATCGACGTGGAGCGGTTCGACCGCCTGGCCCGCTCGCTGGCGGCGCAGCAGTGGATGGCCCGCTGGCGCAGCCGGTCGGAGATCGGCCAGCGGCGCATCGCCCTGGGGGTGGACCGTCTGGACTACACCAAGGGGATCCCTGAGCGGCTGCGGGCCATCGACCTTTTTCTCCGTCAGTACCCCCAGTACCGGGAGCGCTTCGTCTTCGTACAGAAGGCGGCACCCAGCCGCACGCGGATCAAGGCCTACCGGGCACTGCAGGATCTGGTAGAGCGGCAGATCGGCGAGATCAACGCCCGCCACGGACGGGACAGGTGGCGGCCGATCATCTATCTCCCTGATCCCATCCCCCCCGCGGCGATGGCCGCGCTGTACCGCCTGGCGGACGTGGCCATCGTCAGCTCCCTGCAAGACGGGATGAACCTGGTGGCCAAGGAGTTCATCGCCTGTCAGGTGGAGGAGCAGGGGGTCCTCCTGCTCAGTGAGCTGGCCGGCGCCGTGGAGGAGATGGCCTACGCCGTGCGCATCAACCCCTACGACGAGGAGGGCTTTGCCGAGGCCCTGGCGCAGGCCCTGGAAATCCCTCCGGGGGAGCGGCAGATCCGCATGCGGGCCATGCGTGCCTACCTCGCCGAGCACGATGTCTACTGGTGGATGGAGGAGGTGGTGGCGGCGGTCTCCCGCCTGCTGGCCCGCCGCCAGGAGCCGCAGCACCTCCTGGAGCACCTGCCCCAGGTGGTTGGCCGTCCCGGCCACCGGCCACCGGTGCTGTTCCTGGACTATGATGGGACGCTCGTGCCCATCGCCGCCACGCCGGAAGCCGCCCGGCCCGCGGCACAAGTCCCCCGGCTCCTGCGGGAGTTGCGGGCCCGCGGCTACCAGGTGGTCATCATCAGTGGCCGCCCGGCCGACGACGTCTATCGCCTGCTGGGCGTGGACGACCTGGACTACATCGGGAACCACGGGCTGGAGGTCCTGCGCGGGGAGCCCCCTCCGGTGGCGCGGACGGCGGAGCAGTTACAGGTGCAGGTCCGCTGGCTGGCGGCGCGCATCCGGGAGCGCCTGGGGGACGTGCCCGGACTGCTGTTTGAGGAGAAGCGGTTCTCCACGGCCATCCACTACCGGCTGGTGGACCCGGCGGCGGCCGACCGGGTGAAGCAGGTGGTCAGCTTTCTGGCGGCCCAGCACCGGCCGTGGGTGGTCCTGATGCGGGGCAAAGAGGTGCTGGAGATCCGTCCCAACCTCCCCTGGGACAAGGGGCGGGCCGCACTGTGGTGGCTGGAGCGTCGCTGCGGGCGGGACTGGCCGCAGCAGGTGATGCCCATCTACATCGGCGACGACCGTACCGACGAAGATGCCTTCGCCGCCCTCGCCGGCGGTGGGGTCACCGTGGCTGTAGCCCCAGAGGGCCCTACGGTGGCCGGGTACTACCTGCGGAGCTGCGAGGAGGTCCTGGACTTCCTCCGTCACCTGGCCACTCTGGGGGGCGGGGGATCAGCGGCTGACCACCTCCTGAGGTAAGAGCGGGGGTCAGCCGCTGCCCACCTCCTGCGGGTAGGGGCGATCGATCTGCGCGGCAAGCTCGGCCCCGAAGAGCAGAATCGCCGCCGACAGGTACATCCACACCAGGAAGACGATGATGCCCGTGAGCGACCCGTACACCAGCTGGTAACGGGCAAAGGTCTGCAGGTACCAGAAGAAGGCGTGCTTGATGCCCTCGAAGAGCGCCCCCGCCGTCACCGCCCCGGCCACGGTGCGTGACCAGGGCAGCCTCACGTTGGGCAGGTAGCGGTAGATCACCAGGAAGGTCAGGCTGCTCAACCCCAGGGGGACCAGGGCGGAGGCCAGCCGCGCCAGCGGAGTGCCGCCGACCGTGGCCATGGCCCGGACCAGCCCAGGAAAGGCCGCCAGCACCTGGAGAAGGGCCGAGGTGAGGAGGGAGAGGAGGATGAAGGCGCCGGCCATTACGATCAGTCCCAGGTCCAACAGCTTCCCCAGGAGGAAGGAGCGGCGGCGCGGCACGCGGAGGAGGCGGTTGAGGGCGTTGCGCAGGGTGGCCGCCACGGCGGTGGCGCTCCAGACGAGGCCGACGATGGCCAGGGCGCCGAACGTGCCCCGCAGGCGGACGGTCTCGGCGACGTTGCGGTCAACGAACTCTGCGGTGGCGGGCGGCAGGTAGTGGGAGAGGGTCTCGGCGATAGCCCGACGCACGTCGATCTCGTTGACCACCAGGCCGGCGGCGGCCACGATGGCCAGCAGCAGCGGGAAGATGGAAAAGAGCGCCGAGTAGGCGATGGCGGCGGCCAGCTCAAACGCCCCGTCCTGCAGGAACCGTTTGTAGGCCTCCGTGACCACCCAGAGCGGCCGGATGCGGGGAAGAGCCGGCGACCGGCTCAGCGAGAGGCGCACGGTCTGCCCATTGTATCAAAGGGCGGCCGGCTTGCGCGCGCGCAGCGTGATGCTGAAAACCTCGCCGCTACCGCGGGCCAGCACCTCCACCGCGGTGAACCCGGCGCGGCGGATGCGCTCCAGGTAGGCTTCCTCGACCTCGGCCCCGTCCACGCAGGCAGCCCACCGCTTCGGGTCCACGGGCGAGCCTGAGGGGCGGGGACGCTGGCGGACCAGGTCGGCCACGACCATTCGGCCCCCCGGCCTCAGGACGCGGAAGGCCTCACGGAACGCCCGCTCCTTGTCCGGCACCAGGTTGAGCACACAGTTGCTGATGACCACATCCACGCTGGCCTCGGGCAGGGGCAGCGCTTCGATCTCGCCCAGGCGGAACTCCACCTGAGGATATCCCAGGCGCGCCGCGTCGGCGCGGGCGCGCCAGACCATCTCCGGAGTCATGTCCACGCCGATAACCCGTCCTCGCGGACCGACCCGCTCGGCTGCGCGCAAGGCGTCAAGACCACGTCCGGAGCCCAGGTCGAGGACCACCTCGCCCGGCCCCAGGTCCGCGGCCTCCACCGGCGAGCCGCATCCCAGCGAGGGGATGCCGGCGAGGTGGGCTTCCTCGGCCAGGAAGGGGTAGCGGCTGTCGACCAGGTCGGCGTCGCGACTGTCGGCGGAGGTGCTGCAGCACTCCTCCACCAGGGTGCCGCAGCAGCCCCGCTCTGCCGCTTTTGCGTAGTAGTCACGCACCACCAGCTTGATGGCGATCTCCTCCACGGACGTTCCTCCTCGTCATTGAAACTCAGAGTCCGCTCTCCTCCGCCCGCAACGTCGCTGTGCCGCCAAGAGGGCACTACCCCCGCGCTTCAGGGCGGCGATGCTTGGACAGCCGGCGCCTGGACAGCCGGCGTCCGGTTAAGGTGTCCCCAGCCGGCGGCGCATGGCTACCGCGGAGGCGCAGCATTCGTCCCCCAGCTCCGCTGAGGCGAAGAGGCGGCGGTCGAGCCTCTCCCTCGCCACCTGGTGGAAGCCCAGGCGGGCGAAGAAGCGTGCCGCCCCAGTGGTCAGCAGGGCCAGTTCGCGCACCCCGCGCCGCCGCGCCTCCGTAACTGCTGCAGCCACCAGCGCCTGCCCCAGCCCGCGCCCGCGGCGCGGCGCCGCCACCGCCACCGAGCGGAGGAGCGCCACGTCGCCGTATATCTCCAGCCCGGCGGCGCCGGCGATCCCCCCACGGTCCTCGGCCACGAGAAACGTCTCCAGGTGTTCCTCCACCCCTGTCAGGGGCAGGCCGGCATCCCGCAGCAGCGCGACGATGGCCTCGTAATCTGCCCTGCGGGCCGGGCGGATCGCCGTGCCAGAAGATCCATCGACAGATGTCAATGCATTTCCTCGCTTAGACCAGTGCCAGCAGCTCCTGCACCAGCCTCTTCACCCCCGGTCTGGCCAGCGGGTAGTAGGCCCGGGTCCCGCGGCGCTGCACCTCTACTAGCGCAGCCTCCCGCAGGACCCGGAGGTGATAGGAGATGGTCGGCTGTCCCAGGTCCAGGGCTGACTCAATCTCGCAGACACACAGCGCCTGGTAACGCACCAGGAAGTGCATGATACGCAGGCGGGCCGGTGCGGCCAGCGCCTGGAGCATCTCCCCCAAAGCCGCCAGGCGCTCCTCGTCGAACCGGGTGCGCGCCGCCTCCTGCTGACAGCCCCCCGGGCAACACGTACGCACATCCCCGGGGATGGCCTTCTCTGCGGTCACCACCATGCTCTCGGCCCTCCGCCTGGTCTGTCAACTTGCGCTGGCAGGATCGAGCCAGTGATCTGAATTGACGGAGACCACTTAAAGCTCTTCTCCGGTGCTGTGTCAAGTCCTTCGGGCAGGGTCGGGCGTGTTAGAATTGCTGCAACAGGTCGGCGTGGTCGCCGCCGGAAGGGACAGAAACCTTTCACTT
>JAVKIA010000024.1 GCA_031459715.1 Armatimonadota bacterium
GTCCCCCGGCGGTCGCTGCCCGCCGCCACCACAACATCAGGCGCCACTTTGAGGACGTAGCCTTCCGGCCCCGGATCCTCCGGCAAGACCCGCAGCCCCTCCCGGGCCACCAGTGCGGCCGACCACCTGTTCAGCGCCGGCTCTCCCAGCACGATGATGTCGCGTGCTTCCCCAACCTCCGCGGCGCGCACCACCGGCAGCGCCCGCCCGGTCAGGGTGCGCAGCTCCGCGTTCAGGTCGCGTGCTGCGTAGAGGTCCTCCGCCGCAGCCTTGTCCCCCACCACGATGCGCGTCCGGTCGCTGAGGGGGAAGACCGCGGGCAGCCAGAGCAGGGACTGAGGTCGGGGGAGGATCTGTGGTGGCCGCGATGATGGTGCCCAGGCGTCGGGCACCGCCGCCGGGGGGGCCGCGGCCGCTACGCTCACCGTCACGGCCATCGCCAGCAGCGCCAGGGCAGCCCGCGCAGAGGTCATCTCTCGCCGGCCGGGTTCAGAGCCGGGCGGTCCACTGCCTGGCAGCCCAGTCCAGGGCCTCTTTCGGGGTCATCTTGCCGAAGAACGCGGACTCGATGGCCTCGCGGAAGATGCGGTAGAGGTCGGCGGCATGGGGGACCACCACCGTGAGGTCACGTGCATAGGGCAGCTCCGCCACAGCTACCACCCGCGCCCGTTCCTCCGCGCCGGCTCCACCCTGGGTGAAGAAGGGATGCCCCGCCGCCGCCCGCGTGGAAGGCAGGATCACCGTCAGCCTGGAAAACGCCAGCTGGTTCTCATCGCTGGTGACGAAGAGACCGAAGGCCACCGCCGCCTGCTGGTGCCGGCTGGCCTTAGGTACGGCGATGGCCATGGTGGGCAGGTGGATGACGTTGCCTCTTCCCCGGGGGTGGGAGGCCACCAGGGTCTGGGCGTAGACCTCGGGGTTGTCCCGCTTCACCCGCAGGAGGAACTGGGGCCCTGTGATCAGGATGCCCAGCTGGCCCGCGCTGTACCGCTCGGTGGCGCCCAGGTACCCGCGGCGCAGGGTGTCCTCGGGAAAGTAGTCCTGGCGAAAGAGCTGCACGTACCTGGTCAGGTAGGCCACGTGCGCCGGGGAATTGAAGACCGCCCGGTTCCCGTCCGCGCTAAGGACGGGCAGCCCGTGCTCCTGGAAGCGGTGCAGCAGGCGGATGCCGTCCACGTTGGGCATGAACCCGTATACCCCGGTGCGGTCTTTGATGGTCCTGGCGTGGGCGATCACCTGCTCTTCGGTGGCCGGAGGCTGCAGGGGGTCCAGCCCCGCCCGGCGGTACAGGCCGGCGTTGTAGGCGAGGATGTTGGGCGCCACATACCAGGGCAGCCCGTAGCTCCGGCCACGGTAGCGCAGGGAGCTCCACAGCCCGGGGAAGTAGCGCTGGCGCACGGCGGGTGGGACCGCAGCGTCCATGTCCACCAGCAGCCCCTGCTCCGCCAGCCGCAGGACCATCTCCGTGTTCAGGTTGACCACATCGGGAGCCAGGCCTCCGGCCAGGGCCGCCAGCAGCTTCTGCTCCACGGCGGCGAACTGGACGTCCACCCAGCGCACGCGCACCTCCGGGTGCGCCCGGGTGTATGCCCCCACCAGCCCGTTGACGTAGTCGGTGAAGAACGGCTGCAGGGAGATGGTCCAGAACTCCAGGGTGACCTGGGGGACGGCAGCCGTCGGCGCCGCGGTTACGCCCAGCAGGACCAGGGCGAGGGCGGTCCGCAGCATCGGCGGCCTGGGAGAACGGGCCATGGCGCTACTGTCCCCTGCGTCGTTCGGGTGGGTCGCCGGCAAGTCCTGCCGTCGCGCCGGAATCCAGCCTCGCCCACGCCACGTTCTCGGGCGGCACCCTAGCCAGCTACCGGTCGGAAGTCGACGACCTGGAAGGTGTGCAGGCGGCTGTTGCGGGCCAGCTCCCACTGCACCTCGATAGGGAAGGCGAAGTCCGGCTGCATCCGCCCGTGCTGCAGCCAGTGGCGGGCGTGCGCGTCGTGCATCACCCCGGGCCCTGCCTTGACCACCAGGCGCAGCGGCGTCTCCACCAGGTGGACCTCGTCCAGCTCCGGCAACGCGCGCAGGGCCTGCAGCAGCGCCTCCCGCAGCGGAGGGTCCGGCAGGGGGCGGACGTTGACCAGCCCGATGTTCCGCCCCAGGGGGCCGATGATCTTCACGTTGGCCAGATCCACGGCGGCCCCGGCGTCTTGCAGCACCCGGAGGAGCACCTCGTTGGCCTCCGCCACGGCGCGGCCGTGGTAGGTGGGGTTGATCAGCGGCTTCAGCAGGTGCTTGAGCTTGCATCCTTCCCGCCCGGGGTGCTCCCCGATCCGAGGGATGCGCAGGCCGAGGTGGTCGGCGATGGCCCGGATCTGTGGCTTGTTCAGGTCCAGCAGCGGCGCGTAGTAGCCGTTGCATACCTTCAGACCAAGCTGCCCCCAGGTGTCGCTGCGGTTGGCTCCGGTGAGCACCAGGCGGCCGCCGCTGGCGCGGCGCACCATCCCCAGCTTGATCTCCCGGGTGCAGCGGTTGCAGGCCGGGCCGTTGCGCTGCACCCGGTGCTGGGCGAACTGGCCGAGCAGGCAGCGCTGCTGCAGCCCCAGCTGCTGTGCCAGCTCCAGGACGATCTGGTTGCCGCGGCGGTAGGCATAGGCCCCCATGTTCACCGTGACCAGGAGGACGTGGGGACCTCCCAGAGCTTCCCTGGCCAGAGCAGCCACGGTGGTGCTGTCCAGACCTCCGCTGAAAGCCACCACCACCGGCTGACCGCGCGTCACTTCCCTTATCTCCCCGATCAGCCGGTCGGTCAGGGCGGGGGCTTCGATTTCAACCGGAAGGGCCAGGGTGGCTGCCGTCATCGTCCGACCTTTGTTCGAAGCCAGTATACCTGAACACCGCCCCGGATCCTGCCGTACCTTACATAGGAGGTGGGGGATGATCGGTCTGCGCGCCGCCCTGCCGGCAGTGCTCGTTGTGGTGGTCGCTGGCGCACCGGCGCCTGCGCCTTCCGCCGCGGCGGTCCTGGAGCTGGTGGACGTGGGCCACGCGCTGCGGGAGCAGACCCTGGTCATTACGGGAGGGGTGCGCAACACTGGCGCCCTGCCAGCCGGCGGGCTGGTGATCGACGCTTCCGGATTCGCCGCCAGCGGCGACCTGGCCGCCTTCGGCAGCGACGGGATTCCCTGGACGCTGGCCCCCGGTGCCGCCGAGCCCTTCCAGATCTTCCTCCCGCTGGGCCGCAGCCTGGTGAGCAGGTACACCGTGACCGTCTCCGGGTCCCGCCCGCGCCAGGCACGTCCGGCCGCCCTGAGCCGGACGATTCCTCCCGCCTTCTACCGGTCGCTGATTCTGCCACGGGTGGGGGTGGACGTAGATGCCGAGCCCACGGCGCTCACCTTCACTGCCGCGGCCAAAGGCCTCCCGGTGACCGCGGTGCGGGTGACGGTGACCCTGCTGGTGCGGGACAGGGACGGCCTGACACTTCGCGCCCTCAACGTGGAGGTCCCCGTGGACCGTCCGCTGCGCCTCCGGTTCGCTCCGCTCATTGTCCGTGTGGTCTCGGTCACCGTCGCCGACGTGGTGCTGACCTCTACCTGGACCTTGCCGTAGTAAGCGCCGTGTTCAGGCTGCTGTCGGGCTCAGCCCGGTTTGCCCTCGGCTGGCGGCGGCAAGGTGCGCCATCGCGTGGCACAGGCGCCGGGGAGGGCATTCAGGCGGCGGGGAGGAGGACGACGGAAAGGTGCACACCAGTGGCGGAGAGGGTGGGATTCGAACCCACGAGAGCGTTTCCGCCCTAGCTGCTTTCAAGGCAGCCCCGTTCGTCCGCTCCGGCACCTCTCCACCGGCGATTATACCCCCATCCCGGGAGCCCCTTCTCCCCAGGGGAGCCCGCCGGGACTTTGAAGCGCGGGTGCTCCACGGGCGCCCCGACCATACGAATGCAGGTGATCGACCTCCGCCCCCACCATGCGGACGCAGGTAATCGGGGGCCGGCCCGACAATAATGAAGCGGGATTTCCGCGGGAGGTGAGGCCATGGCGCTGCCGGAGTTTCGCAACGAGCCCTTCACCGATTTCACCGTCGAGGCCAACCGCACGGCCATGCAGGCCGCCCTGGCCGAGGTGCGGCGGGAGCTGGGGAAGGAGCTGCCCCTGGTCATCGGCGGGCAGCGGCTGACCGCGTATGACCGGTTCTACTCGCGGAACCCCTCCAGCGTGGACGAGATCGTGGCCGTGGTGCCCAAGGCCTCGCCCCGGGAGGTGGAACAGGCGGTGGAGGCGGCGGAGCGGGCTTTTCAGACCTGGAGCCGCGTTCCCGCCGAGGAGCGGGCGGCCCTCCTGCTGCGCGCCGCCGACCGGCTGCGTCGCCGCAAGTTCTTTGCGGCAGCCTGGCAGATCTACGAGGTCGGCAAGAACTGGGCAGAGGCGGACGCCGACGTCGCCGAGACCATCGACCACCTGGAGTACTTCGCCAGGGAGGCGCTGCGCTACGCCCGGGGCCAGCCCCTGGCGTCGCACCCCCAGGAATACAGCGAGTACACCTACCTGCCGCTGGGGGTCGTGGCCGTGATCCCTCCGTGGAACTTCCCCCTGGCCATCCCCGTGGGCATGGCGGCGGCGGCCATCGCCGCGGGCAACACGGTGGTGCTGAAGCCCAGCAGCGACTCTCCGGCCAACGCCCACGTCTTCCTGGAGGTCATGGAGGAGGCCGGCCTGCCTCCGGGCGTGCTGAACATCGTCACCGGGTCTGGCAGCGAGGTGGGCGACCCGCTGGTGCTACACCCCAGGGTGCGCATGATCGCCTTCACCGGCTCCAAGGACGTGGGCGTGCACATCTACCAGCAGGCGGCCAGGGTCTCCCCCGGCCAGATCTGGCTCAAGCGCGTCATCTGCGAAATGGGCGGGAAGAACGCGGTTATCGTGGATGAGGAGGCCGACCTGGAGGAGGCCGTCTCTGCGGCGGTGGTCTCCGGCTACGGCTTTCAGGGGCAGAAGTGCTCCGCTGGATCGCGGCTGGTGGTGACCGCCCCGGTCTACCGCCGGGTGCTGGACGCCTTCGTGGAGAAGGTGCGCGCCCTGGAGGTGGGTCCGGCCCCGGAGAACTTTCCGGTGGGGCCGGTGATCAACGAGCGGGCGAGGCAGAGCATCCTCAACTACATCCAGATCGGGATGAAGGAAGGGCGCCTGGCCGCCGGGGGCGAGCCCGCCGCCGGCAACGGCCACTTCATCCAGCCTACCGTCTTCGCCGACGTGGACTTCCGCGCGCGCATCGCCCAGGAGGAGATCTTCGGACCGGTGGTGGCGGTGATCAAAGCCCGCGACTTCGACGACGCCCTGACCATCGCCAACTCCACGGAGTACGGGCTGACCGGCGCGGTCTTCACAAAGAACCCGGAGAAGATGGCCCGGGCGCGACGCGACTTCCACTGCGGCAACCTCTACATCAACCGCAAGTCCACCGGCGCCCTGGTGGGTGTGCACCCCTTCGGCGGCTTCAACATGAGCGGGACCGACGCCAAGGTGGGCGGCCCGGACTACCTGCTTTTCTTCCTGCAGCCGAAGGTGACGTCGCTGAAGTGGCGCTAGGTGCAGACCTCAGGAGGTGAGGGAGATGGGACGGACGCACTTCTTGCCAGCCGACCGCGTGCACTATGTGTGGAACAACCGCTGGGCGGCCCCGTGGCGGTGAAAGGTGCGCAGTCCGGCGATGTGCTGGAGGTGGAGATCCTGGACCTGCACCCAGGGGCTGGGGCTGGACGGGGGTCATCCCCGGTTTCGGGCTACCTGACGGAAACCCATGGCCTCACCCCTGAGGATGCCTACGTCCTGTGCAGCGTGGCCGTGGACCTGAAGATCAGCGAGGTGGTGGACAAGCCCAACTGGATCGTCACGGCCTACGCGCCGTTGTCCATGTTCGGGTAGGCGGGTCTCCGGGACCTTGTCCGGAGGGGGTGGTGTGCTCAGGGGAGCAGACCTCCATGCAGGCCTGCGGCTCCTGCTGAGAGAGGTCGGTGAGGTCCCCCCGGGGCCCTTCGTCCCGGCTCGCTTCCAGGTGGAGGCGCTGCAGGCGGTGGGGCGAGGGGATGTGTTCGTCTCTGCCCCCACCGGAAGCGGCAAGACCTGGATCGCCGAGCGGGCCATCGAGGACCTCCTGGCGCGGGGCGGCACCGCCTGGTACACGACCCCCCTCAAGGCCCTGAGCAACCAGAAGTTCCACCGGTTCCAGCGCCTCTACGGCGAAGAGCGGGTGGGCCTGCTCACCGGCGAGCGAAAGATCCGCCCGCAGGCCCCGGTGATTGTGGCCACCACCGAGATCCTGCGCAACGCCCTCTACGACGGTCGAACCGCTCCCGACCTGGCGGTCCTGGACGAGGCCCACTACCTGGGAGACCCCGAGCGGGGCATGGCCTGGGAGGAGATCATCCTGCTGGCCCCGCCGGCGACCCACCTCCTGCTGCTCTCCGCCACGCTGCAAAACGTGGACGACCTGGCGGCGTGGCTGGCCCGCGTCCGCGGGCGGCCGCCGGCTGTGGTGCGGGAGTGGGAGCGCCCCGTGCCGCTACGCCGCATCCTGGTAGATGCCGCAGGCCACCTCCTGCCGCAGGACCTGGCCCCGCGCCTGCGGGGCGGGGAGCGGCGCCCCGGCTGGCTGGGCGTCTGCGTGCGCGAGCTGGCCGCCGCCGGCCTGTTGCCGGCGATCCTCTTCTTCCCCTCACGGCGGGAGTGCGACCAGGCAGCCCGCGAGCTGGGCGCACTGCGCCTGCCGGGGGAGGCGGCGCGCCGGAGCGCCTTCCGGGTGTGGGAGCACCGCTTCCCTTACCTGGCGGTGCACCCCTTCCGCTGGGTCCTGGTCCAGGGCGGGGTAGCGCCGCACCATGCGGGGCACCTTACGGCCTGGCGGCTGGCCGTGGAGGACCTCCTGGACCGGGGGTTGCTCCGGGTGGTCGCAGCCACCACGACCCTGGCCAGCGGCCTGGACGTCCCCGCCCGGACTGTGGTCCTGAGCACCCTTTCGCGACAGAGCCCGCAGGGGCGGGTGGACCTGACGGCCACGGAATTCCACCAGATGGTGGGGCGGGCCGGAAGGCGCGGGCGGGACCGCATCGGCGTGGTGGCGCTGCCGGCGGCCTCGCGGGGTGAGGCCCAGTTCGGCCTGGCCCTGGCCCAGGCGGAGACCGAGCCGGTGCGCTCGGCCTTCCACCCGGGCTACACGCAGGTCCTCAACCTGCTGGCGCGGCGGACGCTGCAGCAGGCGCTGGGCGAGCTGCAGCGCTCGCTGGCGGCGTACGAGGCGGAGCGGTTCGGCACCCTGCGGGTGGGTCCCTCGAGGATCCTGCGCCGCCTGCCGCCTGGTGCTGCGGCGCGCGCCCTGGAGCAAGTGCATGACCCGCTATGCCAGGCCTTCCTCCTGCGGGCGGTCCTCCTGCAGGCGCTCGGCTACCTGGATGACGAGGCGCGGCTCACCCTCCAGGGGCGCTGGGCGGCCCGCCTGCGCCATCCCCGGGCGCTGGTCCTGGCGGAGATCGTGCGGCGCGACGGCATCCCCGCGTCCCCCCACCGGCTGGCCGCCATGGCTGCGGCGCTGGGCTCGGAGCGGCCCCCGCGTGCTGGCGGGGAGGATGCGCGGCTCGGTGGGCTGGCGGCGCTGGTGCGCCGCCTGGCCCATCTGGAGGAGGAGTTCGGCCTTGAGCCCGACCCCTTCCCCCAGGAATTCCGCGGAGAGTGGGACCGGCAGCGGCGCCGCGCCGTCCCTTCTCCGGCGGAGCGGCGCGCCGCAGTGTGCGCGGCGTGGGCGCGGGGCGGGGAGTGGGGGGTACTGGTGCGCGAGTTCGAGGTGGAGGAAGGCGACCTGCAGCGTATCGTCCTGCAGGCGGCGGAGGTGTTGATGCAGCTGGAGGGGTTGCCCCAGCCGTCTGTGCGCGCCGTCGCCCGAGAAACCCGGAATCTGTTGCTGCGACCACCCGTGCTTTGAGGCGTCGGTTTGGTCCGCTTTTCGGCGCCCTATGCGCGACCCTCGAATGCGGGTATATTTTTCTTGATATCGTATTGGGGACGAATTGTCCGTATTTCGGACCACCCTTCTGGCCGGAGCACACCGATGGGACGGGAGCAACGGCAGGCCGGCGGACAAGAGCGCGCCAGCAGCGGTACCGCAGACCGGGACAAGGTGAAGTCCCTCAACCGGGCGTTCACCCTCCTGATGGCGCTGGGCCAGGCCAGCCGACCCCTCTCCGTAGCCGAGCTCATCGTCAGGACCGGGCTTCCGCGGCCCACAGTGTACCGGTTAGTGCACACCCTGGAGTTGAACGGGGCGGTGGTAGCCAGCGACGGCCGGTACGCCATCGGCCCCCGCGTCCTCTGGCTGGCGGGGCGGCGGCTGGGGCAGATTGAGCTGCGCGCGGCTGGCCGTCCCCACCTGGTGGAGCTGGCCCGGCGCACAGGGGAGACCGCCCACCTGGCCGTGCTGGAGCAGGGCCAGGTGGTCTACATCGACAAGGTGGAGTCGGGCGGACCGCTGCGCATGGCGTCTACCGTGGGGGCCATTATGCCTGCCCACTGCACGGCGCTGGGGAAGTCCATGCTGGCCTTCCTGCCTCCGGCACAACTGCAGGAGGTCCTGCGCACCCACGGGCTGCCCCGCCGCACGGCCAACACCATAACCGACCCGGCGCGCCTCCTGGCAGAGCTGGCCGCGGTCCGCGCCCGCGGCTACGCCATCGACAACGTGGAGAACGAGGAAGGCATCCGCTGCGTGGGCGCCCCGATCATGGACCACCGCGGCCAGGTCGCCGGAGCGATCAGCGTCTCCGGGTCGGTAGCCACCATCACCCTGGAGCGGGCGCGGCGCGAGCTCAGCCCCCTGGTGCGGGAGGCGGCGCAGCACATATCCCGGACCCTGGGCTGGACCCAGCCCCCGGTCCGCTCGAGAGGAGGGGAACCGTGATGGCAGAGGGCGCGGAGCTGTACACCCTGCTGGAGGGGTTCCGGGCTACAAGCACCGCATCCGTCGCCGATGCCGTCGACCGCGTGGTGCGGCGACCGGGGTTCATGAGCCATGAGATCAAGCCCATCCTGCCCGGCAGGATCGCCGGGCCGGCGGTCACCGTGCTGGAGCGAACCGCGCTGGAGGCCCAGCCACCACGCCACGCGCTGACGGCCATCGACGAGGCACCCGCGGGGAGCATCATCGTCATCGGCCTGGAGGATGCAGGGGGCGCGCCGGAGGTGGCGCTGTGGGGCGGGCTGATGGCCTCGGCGGCTGCAACCCGCGGGCTGGGCGGTGCGGTGTTGGATGGCGGTGTGCGGGACGTGGAGGAGATCCGCCAGCTGGGCTTCCCGGTGTTCTCGCGCACAATTGTCCCCTCCACCAGCGTGGGGCGGCTGGTCACCGTGGCCAGGGAGGTCCCCGTCCCCTGCGGCGGTGTCCTGGTCAACCCCGGAGACATCATCGTAGGGGACAGCGACGGCGTGGTGGTGGTGCCCCGGGCCGCGGCGGCAGAGGTGCTGGCCGCCGCCACCCAGATCGAAGAGACCGAGCGGCGCATGACCGCCCGCATCAGAGCCAGCGGGTCGATCCTGCAGGCGTTGCAGGAGTTCGGCCGGATCTAGGAAGATCCCGTGCCCCACCTCATCGCCCTGGGAGAGGCGATGGCTGAGTTCGCCGCCGAGGAGCGGGGGCGCCTGGGGGAGGTGACCCGCTTCCGCCGCGGATGGGGCGGGGACACCTGCAACGTGGCTGTGGCCGCCGCCCGCCTGGGGGGCTCCGCGGGCTACATCACCCGCGTGGGAGGAGACGAGTTCGGCCGCTCCTTCCTGGAGCTTCTGGAGCGAGAGGGAGTCGACAGTTCCCGCGTGCTCGTCGACCCCGAGGGTTTCACCGGCGTCTACTTTATCTCCCTGGACGAATCGGGGAAGCACGACTTCACCTACTACCGGGCGGGGTCCGCCGCCAGCCGCCTGCGGCCTGAGGACGTGGACCCCTCCTACCTGCAGACCGCCCGCATCTTCCACACCAGCGGGATCACCCAGGCGATCTCCGCAAGCGCCCGCGCTGCCGCCGCTGCGGCCATCGCCGCCGCTCGCAGCGGTGGGGTCACCGTGAGCTACGACCTGAACCTGCGGCCCAAGCTGCTGCCGCTGCCCCAACTGCGGCCGGTGGTGGAAGCTACGCTCCCCCTGGTGGACATCGTCTTCCTGAGCACGGAGGACGCCTCCTACCTGGATGGATCCAGGCCGGCGGAGGCCGTGGCGCTGGAGCTGCTGGCGCGCGGGCCGCGGCTGGTGGTGCTGAAGATGGGCGAGGAGGGGTGCCTGGTGGCCACGGCGGAAGGCTCGCCGCTGCGCCTGCCGGCCTATCCGGCGCGGGTGCTGGACAGCACGGGGGCGGGTGACGCCTTCGACGCGGCGTTTCTGGTGGAGTGGATGCGCGGGCGGCCGCCGGAGGAGGCGGCTCGTTTCGCCAATGCGGTCGGTGCGCTGGCAGCGGGTGGGCTGGGCGCGGTGGCGCCGCTGCCCTCGCGGACGGCGGTGGAAGCGTTCATGGCGGGAGGGGCTGAGTCCATGACGGAGGAGGGACGAGGATGACGCAAAGAGCAAGGCGCATCAAGCGGTCCGCAGTCCTGGGGGTGCTGCTGATAATGGTCTTGGCGGTGCCGGCGGCGCAGGCCGCGCCGGTGCTGACGAAGGTACGAGCCGGGATCGTCGCGGCCATTGACCAGCTGGGCGTGCCGGTGGCCCTGGACCAGGGTCTGTTCGAGAAGTGGGGCCTGGAGGTGACCATCGCCACGCCCTACCCGACGGGGGTCGACCAGTTGAACGCGCTGCAAGCTGGCGAGATCCAGATGGGCCAGGTGGGCGTCCCCATGATCGGAGCCGTCCTCCGGGGGATGGACCTGGTCATCGTGGGCAACTACAGCGGCTCCTCGGTGAAGCTGGGGGGCGACGACACCATGGCGCTGGTGGCGCGGCAGGGCAGCGGCATTCGCACCATCCGCGACCTGAAGGGCAAGCGGGTGGCCGTCTCCTTCGGCACCATCAGCCACCTGTACATACTGGGGATCCTGCAGCGGGCCGGGCTCGCCGTCACTGACCTTACCCTGGTGAACACCCCGCCCGCGGAGATGGCCGTGGCCCTGCGTGGCGGGGCGGTGGACGCCTTCGCCACCTGGGACCCCTGGCCGGTGATCGCGCTGGCGGATGTGCCCAACAGCTACGAGGTGGTCCGCGGCGGCGGGTTCATTGGGTTCATGGGGTTCAACGTGGCCATCCGCTCCTGGGCAGAGCGCAACCAGGAGACCATCGAGAAGTTCCTGGCCGCGCGCGCCGAGGCCGACAAGTTCATGCGCGCCGAGCCGGTGAAGACCGCCATCGTGGCTGTGCGCTGGCTCCCCGGGCTGCGGCCGGAGGTGGCCCTGCGGGGCGTGCGCAACAACCTGCCCACAGTGGACATCCGCATCTCCTGCTATAACTACCTGGCGCTGCATAACGCGGTGCAGACGCTCCACCGGCTGGGCTTCATCCCGGGGACCTTCGACGTGAACAAGGTCTTCATGCCGGGGCCGATCCTCAACGTGATGCGGCGCTACCCGCAGCTCTTCGCCGACCTGCCCCCGATCCCGTCCCGGGCGCAGGTTGGCCCGGGATTCACCTTCCAGGGGACGTGTCCCTAGGATGAGGGCCCCATGACCCTGCGGAACCCTTCGGAGGTGGCGGCCGTAGCACCGGCGGCGCCGCGGCCGCGCCCCACCGCCCGGTACCTGGAGGCGGGGCTGTGGTTCGCTGCGCCCTTCGTCCTCCTGGTCCTGGTCTGGGCCGCGGTGGTCCGACTCTCCGACGTTCCCCTGCGAGTCTTTCCGGGCCCCGCGGATGTGGCCGGCGCGCTGCTGCAGCAGGCCCGCAGCGGCGCGCTGGCCGGTCACATCTGGCAGAGCCTGCGCCGGGTGCTGGTGGGGACCACGCTGGCGATCGCCTCCAGCATCCCCCTGGGTATCGCCATCAGCACCAACCGGCACGTCGCCGCCCTGTTTGTGCCCATCCTCCGCTTCTTCTCGGTGCTGGCGGGCATCGCCTGGATCCCCCTGGCCACTTTATGGTTCGGCTACGGCTTTGGGGCCATCACCTTCATCATCTTTAACGCCGTCTTCTTCATCGTCCTCTACAACACCATCCTGGGGGTCACCAGCATCCCGCAGGTGCTGCGGGATGCCGCCCGCTCCCTGGGAGCGAACCGCTGGCAGGTGCTGACCGAGGTGTTGCTGCCCGGAGCCCTGCCCAATATCGTCACCGGCATCCGCACGGGTATGGGCTTCGCCTGGCGCGGGCTGATCGCCGCCGAGATCATCGCCACCAACGCCGGGCTGGGCTACATGCTTTTCCTGGCGCGCGACTTCTACCGCACCGAGGTGATCGTCCTGGGGATGATTCTCATCGGGGCCATCTGGGTGCTGCTGGACCGGCTGATTCTGGCCCCCATCGAGCGCCGCACCATCGAGCGCTGGGGCCTGGCCCGCGCGCTGATATGAGGCCGCCCGGGCGCTGGCTGCGCCGCTTCCTCACTCACCCCGGCGTGCAGGGGGCGGGACCCTTCGTCCTCCTGGTTGTGCTGTGGGCGGTGGTGGTGCAGCTGGAGATCTACCCGCGGACCTTCTTCCCCGGCCCGCAGGACGTGCTGCGCGTCTTCGCCAGTCTGATGTACAAGGGCGTCCTGCCCACCTACCTGCAGGACAGCATCACCCGGCTGGCTGTGGGCGCCGGCGTGGGCATCTGCGTGGGCGTCCCCCTGGGACTGCTCATCGGCCTCCATGCGGCCAGCTACCGCTTCTTCTGGCCGCTGATCATCTTCTTCCAGGCCATCGGCGACATCGCCTGGCTGCCCATCTTGCTCATCTGGTTCGGCTTCACCCTCACCACCATGACCTTCGTCATTGTCTACACGGTGATCTTCCCCATGATCTTCAATACGGCCCTGGGCGTGCGCACCGTACCCGTGGAGATGATCCGCGCCGCGCAGAGCCTGGGGGCTTCGCGCTGGCGTATCCTGGTGGAGGTGCTGCTGCCCGGCGCCCTGCCCAACGTGATCACCGGACTGCGCAACGGCCTGGGCTACGGCTGGCGGGCGCTGATCGCCGCCGAGATCATCGTGGGCACCAGCGGCATCGGCTTCATGATGTTCGACGCCCGGCGCAGCGGCAGTGTGGTGGAGATGATCCTGGGGATGATCCTGCTGGGCATCCTCTGGTACGTGGTTGACGCCTGGGTCCTCCGGCCCGCCGAGCGGGCCACCATCGAGCGCTGGGGGCTGGTGCGTCAGGCGTCCTGAAGAGTGGGACGATGGACGGCCTGGTCATCCGCGATCTGAGCAAGACCTACTATGACATCTACACGGGGGAGCACGTGGCGGCCGTGGAGGCCGTCTCCCTGGAGATCGCTCCGGGGGAGTTCGTGGCCATCCTGGGCCCCAGCGGCTGCGGCAAGACCACCCTGCTGAACATGGTGGCGGGCTTCATCCCGCCCACCCGGGGGGAGATCCTGCTGAACGGACGGCGCATCCAGGGGCCTGGACCTGACCGCGGCGTCGTTTTCCAGAGCTTCGCCCTCTTCCCCTGGAAGACGGTCCTGGACAACGTAGCCTTCGGGCTGAAGATGCGGGGCGTGCCCCGGGAGGAGCGCTACCGCATCGCCCGGGAGTACATCGCTCTGGTGGGCCTGGACGGCTTCGAGCACCGCTACCCCCATGAGCTCTCCGGGGGCATGCAGCAGCGCGTCGGCGTCGCCCGCGTCCTGGCCAACAACCCGGACCTGCTGTTGATGGACGAACCCTTCGCCAGCGTGGACGCCCAGACGCGCATGACGCTGCAGGAGGAGCTGACCCGCATCTGGGAGGCCCGCCAGCCCACCATTCTCTTCGTCACCCACGACGTGGAGGAGGCGGTCTTCCTGGCCAACCGCGTCGTGGTGCTTACTCCGCGTCCCGGGCGCGTGCGCGAATCGGTGGCGGTGCCCCTGCCCAGGCCGCGGAGCTGGCAGCACTTGATCGAGGACCCGGACTACAAGAGCCTGGTGGCGCGGGTGCTGGGGCTGGTGCGCGCGCCGGCGTCATGAGGGTGCGGCGGCTCTTCGCCCGTCGGCCGGTGCGCCTCCTTCTCCTCCTGGTGCTGCTGGCCGGCGCCTGGCAGGGATGGCTGGCCTGCCAGGCCGGCCCGAAGATCCCTCCGGACCTGGAGCGCTACGCCTCTCCCCGGGGCACCGTGGACCTGCTGGTCATCCTGCGCTTCCCCCCGGAGCGGTTCCATATACTGACGTTCCAGCGCTTCGGCCGCGTCTCGGGGACGCGGGACAACGCCGTGGAGGTACGAAGCGTCCCTCTGGGACGGGTGCGGCAGATTGCCCGCTTCTACTGGGTGCGGCGTATCGCGCCGCTGCAGGAGGACACCCGCCTGTGATAGGCTGCGTTTTGGAGCTACGGCCGCTGCGCCGTGGCCGGCTCCGAGGGGGAGGCAGAGGGAGATGACGCAGGAACAGGTTGAGGCGATCGTGGCCGACAGCCGCCCGGTGCGGCTCTCCGATGCGGGCAGGCGCCCCATCCCCGAGGACCACGTGGCGCACATCGTCCAGCTGGCCGGCTGGGGCCATGCCCCGCTGGCGGCCGACCACCTGCTGTTTCCGGAGATCACCGGGCGGCTGGTCGCGGTTGTGGGCGGTGTCATCCGGCAACTGGGGATGGACTTTGCGGCCGCCAGGCCTCATCCCGCCGACGGCCCGGTAGAGCTGGAACAGAAGGTACGCCGGCGGCAGTTCGCCTACAAGACCCTCCTGGAGATGGCCGTCAACTTCTCGGGGCTGGAGAGCCGCTGGCTGGATGCGGAGGAGAAGCGACAGGCGGTGGAAGCCATCCGCGCCGCCCTGGCCGAGTGGGAGGAGCGGGAGCAGGCAGAAGGTGAGCTCTCGGTGGCGCAGGCGGTGGTGCGTCACTCCCTGGGGCGGATGAAGCTGGTGCAGGGTGGCGCGGGCATGGTGGCCCAGGCTGCGGTGCGCATGGAGCAGGCGCTGGACGGAAAGCGGCCGGTGCTGCCGGCCTACCTGGAGGCGGCAGCCGCGGAGATCGAGAGCAACATCTACGCCCGCATGGTGCGCGAAGGAGTCTGCCGCTTCGGCAACGACTACGCCCTGGGGCTGCGCTGGCTGCGCCACCTTGGATTCGAGCAGGTCTCCACTAACCCGGTGCTGGCGGCCCTGGCCTACAAGGACGACCCCGCGCTGGGCCGGATGTTCCAGGAGGAAGTGCGCCACCACCCCCGCTTCGCCCGGTGGGCCGGGGCCCCCGATCAGTTTGCCGACGAGATCGCCCTCTATGCCACCCTCCTGGCCCTGTGGGACAACCTGCACGTCTACCGGCCCATCTTCTTCAACCTGGCTGCCGAGTCGGGGGGCGGGGTGGTCTCCTTCCAGCTCAACCCCCGCGTCGCCCACCTGGTGCGGGAGAGCATCGAGGACGTCTTCACCGCGTTCGCCGCGGCCGCCGAGGACCTGCGGGTCTACGATGACTTCCTGCTGGCCGGCTACCCGGCCACGCGGGAGCGGGCCCGGCCCAACATGGTGATCAAGGTCGCCGCCTCCTCTCCCGCGGCCCGGGAGATCGCCCGCAGCATCAACCGTCTGGGCATCGGCTCGAACATCACCCTGAGCTACAGCGCGGCGCAAGAGATAACCATGGCCCTGGAGGAGCTGGCCGGGATGGCCGGGGCAGTGAAGAAGGGAATCGCCCCCACGCAGGTCTACGTCACCAACATGGGCGGGAGGCTGGAGAGCCACCTGCGCGAGGTGAAGCTGGAGGAGCTGTTCGCCGCGCTGAAGGCACGCCTTGGAGAAGCCGCCGCCCTGGAGCGGGTGCGCACGCTGGCCGCCGCCAACGGCAGCGCTGCCCGCGTGGAGCAGGCGGAGGGCTACCAGGCCAAGGTGGTCGCGGCTACCCGCTACGCCCACCAGCGGCGGATCGACGCCCACCTGGCGGAGGCGCTGCGCGAGGTGGCATCGGCAGAAGAGCTGCAGCGCTGGGAGGAGGCCATCGGGCGTGCGGGGACCCTGGTGGCCCGCCGTGTCTGGGGCATCTTCTTCTCGCCGGAGAACCGGGAGAAGTGGCTGAGCTACCTCTGCCGTACCCACCGGTTGACCCGGGAGCAGGCCGAGCTGATCTTCAGTCGCATCTGCTACCTGCCGGCCTCCAAACGCAAGCCGGAGGACACCTACTGGGCCCTGGCCGGCCGCAACCTGGTGCACACCGAGTTCCCCAACCACCAGGAGAACGTCCGCCGCATGGCTGCATCCGAGACCTTCCGGCTGGCAGACTACCGGGAGTCCATCGGCGCAGACTTCCCACCCGAAGTACTGGAGCGGCTGCAGACGATGGCAGACTTTCGCACCGCCTACGAGCTCACCCCTGAGCTGACCCAGATTCTGCGGGAGGTGGGCGTGGACGGAGACTTCGGCAGCGGTGGCCACACCCCCGAGCAGTGGCCGGAGTTTGGGCCGGTGCAGAAGACCCTGGCAGAGTTCACCGGGGCCTACGAGAATTTCCGCGCGGAGATGCTGCGCCTCTTCCGGGAGGTGCTGCCGGCCGCTCCACGGGCTGCCGCGCGGGGCAGGAGGCGTGCGGCCCTGAGCGGGGCGCGGTCGTCCCGGACACCCCGGTGATCCTGCCCCCCTACAGCCTGGGCCTGGGGGACCGCTTTGGCCGCCAGGGGCGGGCGCAACTGGCGGCGGTGGTGGCGGCGCGGGATGTGGGCGTGGACCTGGCGCCGGTGTGGAACAAGTCTCACCGCGAGCACGCCATCACCGGGACGCAGCCGGCTGCGGTGCGCGCCGAGGCTGATGCGGCTGTGGCTGCGTTGGGCTGGACCGGGCCGTACTTCGTCGACGCCGACCACGTGACCCTGGGGACTGTAGATCCCTTCATCCCCGCGTGCGACTACTTCACTCTGGACGTGGCCGACTTCGTCGGCCGCCCGGCGTCGGCAGCAGAGATCGAGGCGTTCGTGGCCCGCTACGGGCACTTCGCCAGGGAGCGGAAGATCCCGGGGATGGACCAGGTGCCAGGCGACGTCGATGTGGCCGCCATCGCCGGGAGGTACCTGCTGGCAGCGCGGCAGGCAGGAGCCATCTACCGGCATATCGCCTCGTTGAGGGGCGCCGGAAACTTCATCACCGAGGTCTCCATGGACGAGACCGCCAGCCCGCAGACTCCCGTGGAGCTCTTCTTCATCCTCGCCGCGCTGGCGGAGGAGCAGGTCCCCCTCCAGGCCATCGCTCCCAGGTTCGTCGGCCGGTTCAACAAGGGGATCGACTACAGAGGCGACCTGGCCAGCTTCCAGGAGCACTTCCGCGCCTGCCTGGGGGTGATCGCCTTCGCCGTGCAGGAGCTGGACCTGCCGGCCACCCTCAAGCTGAGCGTCCACTCCGGAAGCGACAAGTTCTCGCTCTATGGGCCCATGGCCCGCATTTTGCGAGAGCACCGGGCGGGGGTGCACCTGAAGACCGCCGGCACCACGTGGCTGGAAGAGGTGGCGGGGCTGGCCCTGGCCGGGGGAGAGGCGCTGCGGCTGGTGCAGGAGATCTACGCGAGGGCCTACCAGCGGATCGAGGAGCTGAGCGCACCTTACGCCGCCGTGCTGGAAATCGACCGGTCTCAACTACCCTATCCGGATGTGGTGGAGAGGTGGTCGGGGGAAGAGTACGCGGCGGCGTTGCGCCACGATGAGGGCGCTGCCGCCTACAATCCCCACTTCCGCCAGCTCCTGCACGTGGCCTTCAAGGTGGCGGCGGAGATGGGCCCCGTCTACCTGCAGGCCCTGGACGCCCACGCCGACCTCATCGGCCCGCTGGTGACGGAAAACCTCCTGGAGAGGCACATCAGGCCTCTATTCCTGCAGCCGTAAGGCACGCCGCGCGCCTGCAGCGGCCCGCGCACCCGCGCAAGCCCTGGCTACCTCAGGCCGGTCAGGGCGATTCCACGGATCATGAACCGCTGGGAGAAGGCGTAGGCCAGCAGCATGGGCCCGATGGTGATTACCGTCCCCGCCATCAGCGGGCCGTAGTTGATGAACCCGTATGGGTCCTTGAACAGGGCGATGCCCACGGGCAGGGTGCGCAGGGACACGGAGTTGATGACGATCACCGGCCAGAGGAAGTCGTTCCAGCTGCTGAGGAACAGGAGCATGGCCACTGCGGCAACGGTGGGCTTGATCAGAGGCAGGACCACCGTGGCCACGATGCGCGCCTCCCCAGCCCCGTCGATGCGCGCCGCGTCGATGAGGTCCATGGGCACGGCCTTGATGGCCTGGCGGATCATGTAGACGCCGAAGGCGCTGGCGAAGTTGGGGGCCAGGATCCCCGGATAGGTATCCACCCAGCCGATGCGCGAGAGGAAGACGTACAGGGCCACGCTGGTCACCTGCACCGGGACCATGAGGGTCCCCAGGATAACCAGAAAGAGGACGTTCTGCAGGGGGAAGTCGTAGACGGCGAAGGCGTAGCCGGCGAAGAGGCCGAAGAGGACCGACAGCCCCACGGACACGGTGGCCACCACCAGGCTGTTCTTGTAATAGGTCAGCCAGGGCGCCTTGACCCAAGCCTCCTGAAAGTGCTCCCAGGTGATGCGGCTGGGGATCCATTTGGGCGGGAAGGCGATGATGTCGGGAGCGGGGCTGACGGCCGTGACCACCATCCAGTAGAAGGGCAGGACCATGAGCACGGCCCCCAGCCCCACGACGATGTACAGCGGCAGGCGTCGGACGCTGCCCAGCGCGGCCTGCACGCGGGCCCGTCCTCTGGCCGGCAGTGGGGCGACGACCTCCGCAGAGCGCGGCATCAGTAGGCCACCTCGAAGCGCCGGCTGTAGAAGTACTGGAGGACGGTCACGCCCAGGATGAACAGGAAGAGGACCATGGCCTCGGCGGAGGCGTAGCCGAAGCGGTAGCGCTGGAATGCCTGCGTGTACAGCTCCAGGACCACCACGTTGGTGGAGAAGGCGGGCCCGCCCCCCGTCAGCACCAGCACCTGGTCGAACACCTGGAAGGCGAAGATGGTGTTGTAGATGAGGATGAACGTGGTGGTGGGGGCCAGCAGGGGGAGGGTGATGCGGACGAAGCGCTGGAACGGGCCGGCACCGTCGATGGTAGCCGCCTCGTAGAACATGGCGGGGATGGCCTGCAGGGCAGCGATGTAGATCACCATGTTGTAGCCCAGCGTCTTCCAGATGCTGAAGATGATCACCGAGGGCAGGGCCATGCGCGAGGAGAGAAGCCAGGGCTGCTCCGGCAGGTGCAGCACCCGCAGCACGCTGTTGAACAGGCCGAACTGGGGGTTGTACAGCCACCACCACACCACGGCCGCGGCCACGGTGCTGGTGACCATGGGAGCGAAGTAGACGGCCTTGAAGAGCTCGCGCAGGTGAAAGTGCTCTGAGAAAAGCACGGCCAGGATCATGGCCAAAAACGCCGAGAGCGGCACGATGGTCAGAGCGTAGATCAGCGTGTTGGCGATGGCGCGGCGGAAGATCTCGTCCTGGGCCAGGTCGATGAAGTTCTGCAGGCCGACGTAGGTCAGGCGGCCCTTCAGCAGCTCCACCTTGAAGAAGCTGAAGTACAGCGTCTGTAGCGACGGCCAGATGCGAAACAGCGTGAACAGGACGATGACCGGGGAGATGAAGAGGTAGGCCTGAAGGTAGTGACGGCGGTGCGCCCGGCCAAGCAGCGCGCCTGCGGAGTGGCGAATGCTGGCCATGGGCGCTAGAATGTGCGCCTGCCCTGCGCGGGACACGCGCAGGGCAGGCTCCCTGAGGTCACGTCACTTCGCCGCGTCGGCGATCGCCTTGTTGGCCAGACGTTCCGCCTCGGCCAGCGCCTGCTGCACCGTGGCCTCGCCGTGCCAGGCCTTCTGGATGGCCCCTCCCAGGGCGTCCATGATGCCGTTCAGCCCCAGGTTGATGGGCAGGCGACGGCCGTAGGGCGCCATCTTCAGCAGCGCCTGGGCGTAGGCGTCGGACTTGAACGGTTCTTTCTGCCAGTTGCTCTTGTACCGCGGCGTCAGCCCGTACTTGCGGGCAAAGTTGTAGTCGTTAATCTCGCTGTTCACCCACTCCACGGCCCTCCAGGCCAGGTCGCGGTTCTTGGCGCCGCGGGGCACGGAGAAAAGCCATGCCCCCAGCAGCGTGGCCGGCCTGTCCCCCGCTTTGCGCGCCGGCGGCAGCGCCATCCCCCAGCCGGTGGGCCAGGGCATGTCCGGGGCCTCCTTGGGCTGGCGGGCGCGGATGCTCACCGTCTCGCTGATCTGCATGGAGGCGATGCCCTTCAGGAAGGCCGCCCGGGGGTCGGGGAAGTCCAGGCTGGTGCACTTGTCCACATTGAGCATGTCCAGCACCAGCTGCAGGGCGGCCCGACCACCCTCGTTGTTGAACTTGACTCGCCCCCCGCGCAGGGCGTTGGGGTCATCGATCAGGTCCGCCCCCGCGCCCCAGATGGCCCAGAGGTGCTTGTGCACCACCCCGTGCGGGTGCCCCACGTGGCGGATGGCGTAGCCCACCCGGACGATCTTCCCGGTGGCGTCACGCCTGACCAGCTTGCGGCAGTACTCGCGCAGCTCGTCCCAGGTCCTGGGGGGCCGCTCGGGATCCAGGCCGGCTTCCTTGAAGTGCTGCTTGTTCCAGGTGAGGCCGTAGACGTCGATGCCCATCTGGGGGTAGCCCCACATGGTGCCCTTGCCGTAGTCTGAGAGTTCCACGATCTCCGGCGTCACCGCCGCCAGCCAGCGCTTGGCCTTGGCGGGATCCACCTGCTCCAGCAGCTCCTCCTTCAGGAAGCCGGGCATCCACGAAGTGTCGATGAACAGGATGTCGGGAACATTGCGCGCCGCCGCGGCGGCAAAGATCTTCTGCTGCATGGTGTCGTAGTCGAGGGCGACCATCTCCACCTTGACCTTGGCGGTCGCCTCGAAGGGTGCGAAGAGCGTGGGGTCCCGAAGGGGGAGGGTGGTCTGGGTGATCTCCCCCGCCGGGTACCAGAGGGTGAGGGTTGGTTGTGCCTGGGCTGAGACCCCGGGCAGGCCGATGGCCAGGGAGAGCACGGCCACCAGCAGAACGCTCGTCCTGCTTCTAGACATGCAGCTTCACCCCCTCTTGGCGCACAGAGTCCGACTGCGCTCCATCACCTCCTTCTCCTGGTTGTGAGTACAACCTTCACCGCCTGGCTGCAAGCACGCCCGCGCTCCGCCGGCCGGCCCGTCAACCTCAATTATCGGGAAATGGCCGCCGGCCAGCAATCAGCCGGCCAACCGATCATGCCCGCAGGCCGCCGCGGAAGGGCTTGCCGCTGCACGCGCGGAAGCGTTCTGGCGGAGGAGGGAATGCTTATGCAACTCGGGGTGACCGTGGCCTATGCCCGCGTGCACTACAGTGACGAGCCTACCCTGGAGCAGTACCAGGCCTTTGCCCGCTGGGCGGCGGAGAGGAAGTTTGGCGGGATTGAACTGGCCGCCTTCAGCCTGGAGCACTTCAGGCGGGACTTTGCCGACCTGCGTGCTGTCCGCGCGCTGCGCAGCCTCTGCCAGGACCTGGGGGTTACCGTCAACGCCTTCGAAGCTGGCTTCCTGCGGCACATGACGGTCAGCGAGGAGGCGACGGTGCGGCAGCAGGCCCTGGACGGCCTGCGCCGGTCCCTGGAGGTGGCGAGGGAGCTGGGGACCGACCTGGTCTACCTGCACTCGGCGCCCCATCCCTCGTGGGCCATCGAGTTCCGACGCCTCTATGACGACTTCACCCCGCCAGCCAGGGTGGAAGTCCCTCCGGCCTTCGACTGGAAAGCCGCCTGGCAGCAGTATGTGGCCACCATCGGGGAGATGGCACGTCTGGCCGAGCAGGCCACCGCCCGCCTCGCCCTGGAGATTCGCCCCTACGAGATGGTGAGCAACGCCGACGGCATGCGCCGTCTGATTGAGGCGGTAGAGTCGCCCGCTCTGGGGGTGGTCTTCGACACCGCCCACTTCTTCGTGCAGAAGGAGATCCTGCCGGTGGCGGTGCAGAAGCTGGCCGACCGCATCTATCTGGTGCACCTGGCCGATAACAACGGCATCGAGGACTTCCACTGGGCCCCGGGGAAGGGGGGCGTACCCTGGGAGGGGGTGCTGCAGGCGCTGGGTAAGATCGCCTACCAGGGGTTTGCCAATATCGACGTTGCCGGCACCTACGCAGACATCGATGCCGAGATCTGCCAGGGGCGCGACTTCGTCTTGCAGCGCTGGCCGGGGAGCTGACCCGGAGGTTCCGGATCAGCCCGACTGAGGACGAAAGAGCTGCCGCACAAACCCCAGGGCCTGCCGCGCCGCTGTCTCGAAGTCGGGTTCCAGCAGGATCTCCACGCCGACGGCGCCGTCGTAGCCGATCTCCCGCAGCGCCGCCGCCACCGCGGGGAAGTCCAGGTGTCCCCACCCCGGCGCCCTGCGGTTGCTGTCGGCCAGGTGCAGGTGGGCCAGGTGCGCGCTGCCCTGGCGTAGCGCATCGGGGAGGGAAGCCTCCTCGATGTTCATGTGGAAGGTGTCTGCCTGCAGGCGCACAGAAGGCAGGTCCACCTCCTGTAGAAGCGCCACCCCTTCCTCCACGGTGTGGATGAAGTCCGTCTCGTAGCGGTTCCCCGGTTCCACCAGGAGCAGCAGTCCTAGCTCCCCTGCTGTCATCCCGCACTCGCGGGTGGCGGCCACAAGGTGCTCCCGGGCCTGCTGCGGCGATGCTCCGGCGGGCAGCTTGCCCCGGACCAGGCCCAGGGAGACGAACCTCGCGCCCGCGCGCTGCGCGGATCGGAGGCAGGCCTGCACGGCGCGCACGGCCTGGCGCCGGACGTCATGGTCGGGATGGGTCAGGGTCAGGCCGCGTTCCAGGGCGATGAAGCCCGTAGCCAGGCCAAGAACCTGCAGGCCGCACCGTTGGGCGGCATCCCGCAGCGCCTCAGGAGTCGGATCCTCGACGTCCCGGGGCATCAGCTCCACCGCGCCGAAGCCCAGGGCGGCCGTCCGGGCCAGGGCGTCCTCCAGAGCAAGGCCGCTGGCCGCCGCCCAAAAACGGGAACCGGGCGCGGACAGGTAGAGAGATACCACCGGGATCCGCCCACTCATGGTGCTAACCCTGGCAGCCCACCTCGCAGCCTCCTTGGCCTGCTCAGCTCCGCACCGCATCTCTCCAACACTTGCGGACCGGCTCTCCTCCTCAACTTCTCCCCCACGGCCGGGCCACCCTGCGGTCGGCGCAGCACTGCGCCCGTCCCTGCGGCAAAGCAGCGTCGCGGCAGCCTCCGCAGCCGGGCGGCCGCCGCCTGCAGTAGAATGGGGGCGGGCCCTGAGGCGGCCGGAGGTGAGACCGTGCGCACAGTACTGGCCGTTCTCGTCCTAATCCTTCTCCTCGTGCCCGGTACTGCTGGTGCGGCGGCCTGGCCGGAGGGACGTGCGGTTACCATCGTGGTCCCCTTTGCCGCAGGCGGCGGTACCGACATCATCGCCCGGCAGTTGCAGCGGGCGATGCAGCGTTTCCTCGACGCGCCCGTCGTCATCCGCAACATCCCCGGTGCGGGCAGTGGCATCGGCACCAACGAGGTGCTGCGCGCCCGGCCGGACGGCCACACCCTGCTGCTGTCCGGCACGCACACGGTGACAGCCTCCCTGCAGGGACTGACCGCCGGGTCTGTTGCCCAGCTGGACCACATCGCCAGCCTCAACTGGGACGCCTTCGTCATCGGCGTCCTGGAGGGGGCACCGTACAAGACCCTCAAGGAGCTCATCGAGGCCGGTAAGCAGAACCCGGGGAAGGTGACCATCGGCCACGCCGGCGTGGGGGCCCTCACGCACCTGACGGCTGAAGCCCTGAACCGCGCTGCGGGAACCCCCTGGACCGTGGTCCCCTTTGAGGGCGGAGCACGGCTCATCGCGGGGGTGCTGGGCAACGTGGTCACCGCCGGGGTCTTCTCGCAGTCCGAGGTGGTGGGGCAGGCCGGCCGGCTGCGCCCCCTGGCGGTCACCAGCCAGCGCCGCTCGCCCCTCTTCCCGCAGACCCCTACACTGGAGGAGCTGGGATTCAAAGGCATTCCCCAGGGGAGTTTCCGGGCGGTCAGCGGACCCAAGGGCATCCCCATGGAGACCCGCCGGGCCATCGCCGCTGCAGTGGCCAGGGCGATGAACGATCCGGAGTGGATCGCCTTCAGCCGGCAGAACGGGCTGGTGAAGACCTATCTGGCCAACGAGGACCTGGAGCGCTACTTCGGGGTCCTGACCATTGAGCTGTCCCGGCTGCTGCGTCAGGTCGGACTGATCAAGTGAGCCGCCCCGCCCTTCTGGCCGTCGGTGCCGCCATCGCCGGCCTGGGGGTACTGGCCCTGCTCCTGGCCGGGAGCATCTCCGTCCTTCAGGTCCGCGGAGATCCGGGCCCGCGGGCAGTGCCGGTCGCGGCCGCTGTCGTCGTGGTCGCCGGCGCCGCCGGGGCCACCGCGGCGGACCTGCGCCGCCTTCCCCAAAGCGAGCGGATCTCTCCCGCTTCGCTGGTGGTGGCCCTGGCCACCGTGGCCTGCGTACTCTTTCTGTCGCGCCTGGGCTTCGTGGCGACCACCGCGCTTTTCCTGGCCGTGGTCTCCCTCTACCTCGACCGGCCGCGGCGTCACTCCCTGGCCGCGCACCTGGCGGTGGCGGCGGGCGCAGCAGCAGGGCTCTGGCTGGTCTTCGGGCGCCTATTCGGGGTGATCCTGCCTGCCGGTTCGCTGGGGTTCTGAGATGATCACCGTCCCGAGATGGACGCCGTACTGATGCTGACACCCTCCTGAGATGGACGCCGTCCTGAAAGGCCTGGCCTTCGTCCTGCAGCCGGGCACGCTACTGTGGATCGTGGTGGGCGACATCGTGGGGGTCTTCATCGGCGCCCTGCCGGGTCTGACCGCGACCATGGGGCTGGCCCTTTTCCTGCCCATCACCATCCGGCTGGACAGCCTGACGGGCATTGCCCTGATGCTGGGGCTCTACTTCGGGGCTGTCACCGGCGCATCCATTCCGGCGATCCTCTTCGGCATCCCCGGGAACCCCAACGCCATCGCCACGGTGCTGGACGGCCTGCCCATGGCGCGCAAGGGCCAGGCCGGAGTGGCCCTGGGCGGCGCGGTGATCGCCTCCCTGATCGGCGGGCTGGTCAGCACCACCGCCCTCCTGATCGCCTCCCCGGCGCTGGCCCGCTTCTCCCTGTTTTTCGGGCCGGCCGAATACTTCGCCCTGGCCGTGGCCAGCCTGACCATCATCGCCAGCGTCTCGGGGACTTCGCTATTGAAGGGGCTGGTGATGGGGGCAGTAGGAGTCCTGCTCTCCACTGTGGGCATCGACACCATGACCGGCGCCAAGCGCTTCATGTTCGGCAACCCCTTCCTGGCCAACGGCATCGGTCTGGTGCCGGTGCTCATTGGGATGTTCGGGATCACCCAGGCGCTGGAGGACGCGGCACGCCCCGGCGGGGTGGGCGAGATGATCACCCAGCGGCTGGGCCGCCTCTTCCCCCGGCTGGCGCAGCTAGCTCGCATGTGGCGCATCATCCTGGAATCGAGCTGGATCGGCACGCTGGTGGGGATCCTGCCGGGCGCCGGGGCCAGTGTGGCCGTCATGCTGGCCTACGAGCGGGCCAGGCAGCTCTCGGAGAGGCCGGCCGAGTTCGGCAGCGGCAGGCTGGAGGGGGTCATCGCCCCCGAGGTGGCCAACAACGCCTGCATCGGTGGAGGGCTCATCCCCACCCTGACCCTGGCCCTGCCCGGCGAATCCGCCGCTGTCCCCATCCTGGCCGCGCTGGTCATCCACGGAATCACACCGGGTCCGCTGCTCTTTTCCTTCCAGCCTCACTTCATTTACGCCGTGGTCTTCACCATGATCGTGGCCAACGTCACCACCTGCGTCTTCCAGCTGGGCGGCATCCGCCTGTTCGTCAAAGCCCTGAGCGTGCCTCCAGCCATGCTGACCCCGCTGATCATCGTCCTCTCCGTGCTGGGCGCCTACGCCCTGAACGGCTGGATCTTCGACGCGGGGGTGGCGGTGGCCGCCGGCGTGGGCGGGTTCTTTCTCAAGCGCGCCGGGTATCCCCTGATCCCGCTGATCCTGGGTCTGGTACTGGGTGGGATGCTGGAGTCCGAGTTCCGCCGGGCCATGATCATCACCGGAGGTGACCTCACAATCTTCGTCACCCGGCCGCTGGCTGCGCTGCTGCTGGCTGTCGGGGCCATCTCCCTGGTCCGCCAGCTCGCGGCGCAGCGCCGCCTGGCCGCGGGGCATGGGAGGTAACCGCGATGGACGGTCTGCCGCAGAGCCAGCTCATCCCTGCCGCGGCGGAACTGCCGGGGATCCGCCCGGTAGCCCGTCCGCCCGGCAGCCCGCTGCGCTTCCTCGAGTTTGCCCTGGTCACCCTGGGCCCGGGCGAGGATTCGCTCGCCTGGATCTCCGGTGACCGGGAGGCGGTGCTCTACCTGATCGGCGGCGCCTGCCGGTACGCGGTCTCGGGCGCCGGTTCGCTTGAAGGGGTCCTGGATTCGCGTCCCGCCCTCTTCGAAGGCCCACCTTCGGCCCTCTACCTGCCGCCGGGCGCGCGGCTGCGCCTCACCGGCCAGGATGGCGCGCGCCTGGCCCTGTTCACCGCTCCTCCGGTCGCTGATCGCCCGCCCCGCGCTGTCTTGCCAGATGAGGTGAGCGAACGCAGCGTGGGCAGGGAGGCCTGGGCGCGCACCGTGCGCAGCGTGATCGACCAGCGCACGGCCAGCCGACTCCTGGTGGGGGAGACCATCAACCGGCCGGGGGCCTGGTCCAGCTACCCCCCGCACAAGCACGATGTCCACGTCCCCGGCCGAGAGGTACCCATGGAAGAGGTCTACCACTTCTTCGTTCGGCCCCCCGGGGGCTTCGGCTTGCAGATGGTCTATACCGCGCCCGATGTGCCCGATCCGTTCGAGCACATCTACCGGGTGCGTCAGGGGGACACCGTGGTGATTCCGCGGGGCTACCATCCGGTGGTGGCGGCCGGCGGCTACCACCTGGCCTACCTCTGGGCCATTTCAGGCGAACGGGTGGACTATGGGGCGTGGAACAACGACCCGGCCCACGCCTGGCTGGTGGGGTGATGGAACGGCCTGTCGTCGTCTTCGACTACGATGGGACCCTGGTGGATACCTTCGCCGCCAAGCAGGTGGCCTACGCGCGGGCGGTGATGGAGACGCTGGCGCTGGACGAGGCTTACCGGGCGCTGGTGGAAGCGTCCTACGCCCGCACCAGCGGTGCGCATCGCCTCACCCAGCTGGCGGAGACGGCCGCGGAGCTTGGGGTCACCCTGACAGAGGAGCAGCGAGAGGAGTTCTCCCGCCGCTTCTCCGCCTACAGCGCCGAGCTGGCCGACACCATGCCAGAGTTCCCCTCCGCCCGCCGCGTCCTCCAGGCGCTGGGGGCGCGCTACGACCTGGTCCTGACCAGCGGCATGCCCCGTGACGTGCTGCTGGGGGATGCCAGGCGGCGCGGTCTGGCCGCCTACTTCGTGCGGGTGGAGGGAGGTGACAAAGGTGCCACGTTGGACAGGTTGCGGGCGGAGGGTCGGCGCGTGGTCCTGATGGTGGGCGACACTCCGCATGATGCCTCGGTGGCCGACTCGCGGGAGGTGCCGTTTTACCGCGTGACCAGCGATGCAGACCTGGCGCGGCTCCCGGAGGTGCTGCTGTGAGCGCCAGGCTGGTCATCCTGGGTACCGGCGGAGCCCTGCAGACCGCGGCCCGGGATAACACGGCGCTAGCCCTGGTCATCGGTGACCGGGCGGTCCTGGCGGACTGCCCCGGCAGCGTCTACCAGAAGCTGTTGCGGGCGGGAGTGGATCCTCTGCACCTGCTGGCCGTGGTGATCACGCACATGCATACCGACCATACGTACGGACTGCCCTCGCTGGTGCACAACCTCTGGATGGTGGACCAGCAGGTGCGGGTGCCGCCTCTGCCGGTGTACGCACCGGGGGAAAACCTGGAGGCGCTGCGCCGCCTGCTGGCGGTCTTCGATCTGGAGCGGCGTGCCACGTTCCTGGAGTATCGATCCCTTCCCGCTGAGGCGGGTGCGGTATTCCTTGAGCACGAGGGGCACCGCTTGGCCGCGCATCCGGTGGACCACGGCCCGGCGGCGTTTGCCCTGCGCTGGGACACCCCGGGAGGCGGGCGCGTCCTGTACTCCACGGATACCAGGCCCCTGGAGGCGCTGGCGCGGTTTGGCCGGGGGGCGGACTACTTCCTGCACGACGCCACCCACGCGCAGGCCGACGTCGAGACGGCGCAGCGCGGCGGCCATTCCACCGCAGCGCAGGCCGGCCGGATCGCTGCGCTGGCCGGCGCCAGGCGCCTGGTCTTACTGCACCTGTCGGAACGGGCGGATGCCGGCCGGTGGGTGGCCGAGGCTCAGGCCGAGTTCGCCGGGCCGGTGGAGGTACCCGACGACGGGGCCGTTTACCCTGTGCGTTGATGGCTCTTGGGCAGAAACGGTGCCGTCCCCGTGAGCCGAGGGCCCTCAGGGTAGGAGCAATCCCTTCCCTGTGAGCAGCCGCCCTTCCAGGTCGCGGTGCGCCAGTGGGGCATCGGGCAACGCGTAGGTGCGGGCCACGCGCACCTTCACCTCTCCCCGGATGACCCAGTCAAAGAGCGCCCCGGCGCGGCGCAGCAGCTCCTCCCGGGTGGCGATGTAGTGGGCCAGGCTGGGCCGCGTGAGGAAGAGGGAGCCCTTGGCCATCAGGGTCAGCGGGGCCACCGCTGGGGGCGCACCGCTGGCGTTGCCGAAGAGCACCAGATACCCGCGCGGGCGCAGGCAGTCCATGCTCCGCTCGGCGGTGGTTTTCCCCACGGAGTCGTAGACCACGTCAACCCCGCGCCCGTCGGTCAGGTGCCGGATAGCCTCGACGAAGTCTTCCTCTGAGTACAGGATGACCTGGTCCGCGCCGGCCTCCCGGGCCAGCCGGGCCTTCTCCGCCGTGGAGGCGGTGCCGTAGACGGTGGCGCCCAGGCGCTTGGCCACCTGCACCAGAAGCTGCCCGGTGCCCCCGCCGGCGGCGTGCACCAGCACCGTGTCGCCGGGTTTTACCGCGTACGTGCTGTGAGTGAGGTAGTGGGCCGTCATCCCCTGCACCAGCGCTGCTGCGGCCGTGCGGGCGTCGATCCCTGCGGGCAGAGGGACCAGCCGCCACGCGGGGACCACAGCGTACTCGGCGTAGGCGCCGGGGTACATGGCGAAGCCCACCCGGTCTCCCGGACGCACCTCCGCCACCTCCGGCCCGACCGCGTCCACCACCCCTGCCGCTTCGGACCCGGGGATAAAGGGAAGACTGACCTGGTAGAGCCCGCTGCGGTAGTAGGTGTCCAGGAAGTTGAGGCCGATGGCCTCGACCTTCACCCGCACCTCCCCCCGGGCCGGCTCGGGGAGCGGCACTTCCTCGTAGCGCAGGACTTCCGGACCGCCGTGCTCGTGGATGCGGACGGCTCTCATGTCTTTGTGGACCTCCCACCAGGATTCTGCTCTTCAGTATAGGATGGCCGGACTGCGCCGTCGTCTGTGAGCGTGAAGGAGGGAGTTAAGACTTGCCGAAAACACCGAAAATACGCATGGGGGTTCCTGTTGGCCAGGGTTGCGCCAGGACAGCGGATGGGTGCGCGCGGGCAAGAACGGGTGGCCAAGCGCTCGGGCGTGCTCCCATCTCCCCGCAGCAGTCTCATCGGCCGTGCCGCCGAGACTGACGCCGTCACAGAGATCCTGCTCCGTCCTGAGGTCCGTGTCGTCACTCTGACGGGCGCACCGGGCATCGGCAAGACCCGGCTGGCGCTGGAGGTAGCGGGCAGGCTGGCCGGCCGCTTCTCCGGCGGTGTCGCGTTCATCGACCTGAGCGCGGTGACGGATCCGGTTGCCGTTGGCGCGGCGATCGCCCAGTCCCTGGGCATTCGCGAAGTCTCCTCACAGCCGCTGGTGGACACGCTGCGGGACGCCATAGCGGAACAGCGGCTGCTGCTGGTCCTGGATAACTTCGAGCAGGTTCTTCCGGCTGCCCCCGTGGTGGCCGAGCTGCTGGACGGCTGCCCTTCCCTGACGGTTCTCCTGACCAGCCGGGCGCCGCTGCGGATAAGAGGCGAGCAGGAGTTCCCTGTCCCCCCACTGCCGCTCCCCGAAGAGAGGTCGGCGGCGGAGCCGCGGGCCCTGCGCGAAGTGGCCTCGGTCGCCCTCTTCGTGGAGCGGGCGCGGGCGGTGCGTCCGGACTTTACCCTGACATCTGCCAACGCGGCCGCCGTGGCCGACATCTGTGTTCGCCTGGACGGTCTTCCCCTAGCCATCGAGCTCGCCGCGGCGCGGGTGAAGCTGTTGACGCCGGCCGGAATCCTGCGGCGTCTCCGCTCCAGCCTGGACCTGCTGTCCCGGCAGTCGCCCGACGTTCCGCCGCGGCACCGGACGCTGCGGCAGGCCATCCGCTGGAGCTACGACCTGCTGGAGGGCGGCGAGCAGGTGTTGCTCCGCCGTCTGGCGGCCTTCAGTGGTGGGGCGGCGCTGGATGCCGTGGAGGCGGTTTGCCGGGCGGAGACGGATCCTGCAGGGAGCGTCCTCGATGCGCTCGGCTCCCTTGTGGAGAACAGCCTCCTGCTGCACGATCCCCAGCCGGACGGCGAGTCCCGCTTTCGCATGCTGGAGACGGTCCGCGAGTTCGCCCAGGAGGAGCTGGAGGCGTCCGGGGAGGGACCAGCACTCTGGGAGCGCCATGCCGCGCATTTCGCGCAGCTGGCCCAGGCCGCGGAGCCCGCCCTCGCTGGACCCGACCAGGCCGTCTGGCTGGAGCGCCTCGAGCGCGAACATGACAACTTCCGGGTGGCGCTGGCATGGTCGGCGGAGGCCGGGCGTGCGGAGACCGGCCTCACCATCGCCATCGCCCTGGGGCGCTTCTGGGAGCGGCACGGTTACTCGGGGGAAGGTCTCTCCTGGCTGCAGCGGTTCCTGGCTATGGCGCCCCTGGCGCCGGCCGCCCTGCGGGCGACGGCCCTGAACATCGCTGGCAACCTGGCACGCAGCCGAGGCGACTACGGTCTGGCGGTTTCCTCATACGAACATACGCTGGCGCTGCGACGGGAAGCACAGGACGCGCGGGGGATAGCCGTCGCCCTGAACAACCTGGGGGTGGTGGCGAAAGACCAGGGGGACTACGTGCGGGCGCGCGCCTTCCTCGAGGAGAGCCTGGCGATAAAACGTCGGGAGGGAGACCGGCGCGGCGTCGCCGTCACCCTGAGTAACCTGGGGCTGACAGCCAAAGCGCAGGGCGACCTGGCCGCCGCGGCGGCCTTTTTCAGCGAGAGCCTTGGCCTCTTCCAGGGGCTCGGCGACACCTGGGGCCAGGCGCTGTGCCTGAACAACATGGGCACGTTGGCCTTTGCCAGCGGCGACGTTGAGCGTGCCCTGGCGCTGCATAAGACCAGCCTCGCCGGGCGACGCGCCATGAAGGAGAAGTGGGGCCTGGCCGAGTGCTTGGAAGGCCTGGCCCGGGTCGCGGAGGTGATGGGGGATCCCGAGGGCGCCGTCCGCCTCCTGGGTGCCGCCGACCGGCTCCGCCAGGTCCACGGATTCCCGCTGCCGCCGGACGAGCGGGCGCCGCTGCAGCGTCTGGTCGCAGCCCTGCGCAGCGCGCTGAGCGAGGACGCCTTCCGCGTTGCCTGGGACGCCGGGCAGGGATGGAGTCCGGAGGAGGCGCTGGACGCTGGCCTCGCCCTGCAGCCGCCCTCAACTCCTCCCGCTGCCCATTCCACAGCGCGTGTGCGCATTTACTTGCTCGGCCCCTTCCGCCTGGTGGTGGACGGGCGGCCCGTGTCGGATACGGTCTGGGGACGCCCGGCGGCCTTGACCCTCTTCCAGTACCTCCTGCTGAATCGCCACCGCTACGTCTCTGCCGAGGAGCTCGCGGAGACCTTCTGGCCCCAGGCGCCTTCGGTGGAGACCACTGCTGTCTACACCACCATCTCCCGTGTGCGCCGCGCCCTGCGCAGCCTCTCGCTGCCCGCCCAGCTGGAGCTTGTCCGGGAGCATGTCGGCTACCGGCTGCGGGTGGCAGCGGAGGTGTGGCTGGACGTCGATACCTTCATGCAGGCGCTACAGCGGTGCGGGCGGAGCGGAGAGGGCGAGGAGATCGCCGCGCTGACGGAGGCGCTGGCCCTCTATGAGGACGACCTCCTGGCGGGCTCCGATGCAGTCTGGTTCCTGCAGGACCGTGAGGCGCTGCGCCGCCGGTGGGCGCAGGCTTGCCTGCACCTGGCCGGCCTCCTCGAGGGACGGGGGCAGGCGGACGAGGCGATCGCCGTCTACGCGCAGACGCTGTCCCGGGAGCCGCTGCTCGAAGCCGCGCACCGGGGACTGATCCGCTGCTACGCGCATACGGGTCGGCGGGATCTGGCTTTGCGGCAGTATCGCCTCTGCGTCGAGGTGCTCGCTCGCGAGCTCGATGTGGCACCTGAGGAGGAAACCCAGGCGCTCTACGAAGCCGTGAGCGAAAGCCGTCGGATCCCGCTGCCGTCCCCGCAAGGGGCGGCGGTGTTCCCGTCCGGATGATTCAGCTCAAAGGTGTCTCTCCGGCCGGGGTCCGTGCTTCCGCCGCCGCAGAGGCGCCGCAGCTCAGCCGCTGCGACCGGAAGGGCGAGCGGGCCAGGGCGTGGCGCAGCAGCAGCAGGTAGATGACCACCCCCGCGGCCCACACCAGGGTGACGGCGCCGAACGATGGGGAGAGGATGCCCTGGCTGGCGCCCAGCTTCCCCGCCAGCACCGTGGGGAAGTTGTAGGCGGCGTGCAGGAGGCTGGCCGCCAGCACGCCAAGCGGCACCACTCGGGGGGCTCCGCCGGCGACCACCCGTCTGGCCAGGAAGTAGCCGGTGATCCCGGAGAAGGAGGCGTGGCCGACGGTGGTCAGGAGGGCGCGCATGGGAGCCACGACCCCGAAGGCTCCCACCAGCGCTCCTGCCTGCGCTTCCGTCAGGGCCAGTCCCTGCTCCACGGCCTGCTGCAGTGTGCCCACGTAGGTCATCATGATGTAGACGAAGTTCTCCGCCGCGGCGAACCCCAGGGCCACCGTGGTCATATAGATCATCCCGTCTGCCAGCTCGTTGAAGTTGGGGTCGCTGCGGGTGCTGTTGGCCGTCACCAGGTACTTCAGGATCTCCTCGTTGAAGGCGGCGAGGAAGACCAGGAAGAAGAGAAGCCCGACGGCCAGGCGGATGGTCCCGGACTGTCCCACTCCATCGACCAGCGGTTCCAGATTCAGGTCCAGGAACATGTTGTACCCCGCCGCCCAGGGCGCCGCCAGTAGCCCCCAGAGGAAGAGCTTGCCAATCAGGCGCTTGGGCTCCCGTTCGTAGCGGTCCCGGCTGTAGAAGAACCACAGCCAGAGGATTGCCGGGACAAAGGAGGCCATCAGGGCCAGGAGCTGCACCATCGCCCCGTTCCCTATCCCTTCCCGCGCTTGCGATCGATGATGGCCTTGCCGATCTTCAGGGGGATGGCTCCCCCGGGAAGGATCAGGTTCACCGACTCCGCCCCCAGGTCGAACAGCACCTCACGGTTGAAGATCCGCCGCATCTGCTGCTGGAAGCCCGTCCCACCCGCCCGGGCCTCCCCCGTGATGGCATCCAGCTCCACCACACCCCGTTTGCCTCGCGCCTCCCAGGCGTACTCGAAGGCGTAGATGGGGCGGTAGAGGAGGTGGAGGAACTCCACGTCGATGGTCTCCTCGGAGATCTGATCCGCCTCGTAGGGCGTCATCAGTCGTTGCACCAGACGCTGCACCACCGTGAAGGCCTTGACCTCAGGAGGCACGACTACAGCGTCGGCCGGCGCAAACCCGGACAGGTCGACGATCTCCTCCCGGGGCCCGGTCAGGCCCCGGGGTGGGAGCTCCTCCCCCGTCACGCCCTCCACCACGCACTCCTGTCGGTCGTCCTCCTCGCAGTGCTCCACACCGCGGATGATGAAGTGCGGCGGCGGTCCCGCGGCCACAGCGTAGTCCACGCCCTCCACGGTCACCGCCCGCACGCTGGCGTCGGCCACCGGCACCAGGTACTGGCGGCCGCGGTCGAAGACGAGCCGCTTGCGGGCGGCGGCATGCCAGACGGGGAGAAAGCGCTTCTCAATGGCCGCCACGGTGATCTCGTCGCCCTTGGGCCTCAGCAGCAGGCGGGAGAGGGAGCCGAAGGCCACCATCTTGTGGTCCCAGGCCTTCTCCCTCGCTTGCTCCGGGGAGAGGGCGGAGGCCAGGAGGAAGACCTTTTGCTCGCTGACCCTGATCTCCACGGGCGTTCCGGCTACTTGAGAATGACGGCGACGACAAGCAGGGCCATGGCCAGGATCGTCGCTCCCTGGACCAGCGCCACAGCCATGTTGCCGTTCTTCAGCTCGGCCATCTCGTCGATGCCGGGGGCGACGCGGTTGAAGACCCGCATGGCGATGGGAGCCATGATGGCGAAGGCGATCCCGGCGACGACGACCCAGAACAACAGGAAGAGTGCATTGAGCAAGACCCGGCCGTAGTCTGGCCCTCCCAGGGGGATCCCGAAGGGGGGCAGCTGCTGCGCGAGCGTGACCAGATGCGGTATCATCTCTGCCTCCTCTCAGTCGCTGAAGTTCTTGTTGATGAAGTCCTTCTCGCTGGTGAACTGCTGCCGCTCGATGTCGAAGACGGTGAACCGCATGGCCTTCATCAGGCCCCGCGCCGCCCGCCGCCTGGCCTCATCCCCCGTGGCGCTCTCCCAGGCCCGGATAAAGGTCAGCCAGTCTCGCTTGGCCACGATGAAGTTGAGGATGTACTTGCTTCACACCTGGGCGGCGATCAGGGTGGTGGCCGGCGGCTCCCGGGTGAGGACAGCGTTTGTGCTATCCTCACCTGCGCCACCCCGGCCTGCTCTGTCGGACGGGCGGGGAAGTCGGCGCCTGGGCCCACGGGACCGCGTATCCGGTACCCTCCAAACACCCCGACCGCCGCGAGGGCCAGAGCGACCGCCACCGCGGCAATCCTTGCCCACGGAGCCGTGGGGCGCTGGACGACCACCGATCTGGCAGCGAGGTCGCCCAGGCGCTGGCGCTGTTTCGTCACCATGATGAGCACCGCTCCCACCAGGTAGACGCCCAGGCCGTCCAGCGCGCGGAGCAGATTGCGCAGGAGGGCCGCTCCAAGTGTGATACGGCCGCCTCCGAGGCGGCGCACGCGGATGCCGGCCGAAACCTTCCCCAGGGTGGCGCCGAACAGGGTCTCAAAGAAAGTGAAGTACGCCAGCAGGACGCCAGTGACGACCGCTGTCACCAGGAGGGCCGGCGCGCCCTCAAGCTGGAAACCGGTGGCCGTGGCCCCGCCGAACCGGGGCGCCAGGGTCAGGCCCACGAACATGAACGTGCCGAAGGCCAGGAACCCGTCCACCACCTGGGCCAGGATTCGCTGGCCCAGCGTGGCCAGGGTTGCCGTGGCGGGTTCTCCCCTTGCGTCCATGGCGCCACCCTAGCGGGTCCACCTGAACAAAACCTGGACAGGGACCTGAGCCTGAGGCTTCCGTTGACAGCACCCCCCGCAGTAAAGTTAAGTAAGGAATGGTAAGCGCCTGGGTTCCTGCGGGATCCGGGCGAGGGCAAGATACGTCGAACTGCACGTACCTGTGACCGCACTGTTGGGGACGTAGCTCAGCGGGAGAGCACCTGCTTTGCACGCAGGGGGTCAGGGGTTCGAATCCCCTCGTCTCCACCACTCCTTGTAACGATGCGGCTTTCAGCCTTTCCCCTCGTCCCCAGCAGACGAAAAAGCGGATGCTCAGGGGCAGGAGGCCATCGTGGCCTTCCTGCTCAGCCGTCGAGTCACCAACTGTATCGCCCGAACCCTCGAGATCTGTGCCGATAGCCAGTCCCGCTTCCAGGTCGCCGCCTGTCTCCCGCCTGTGGGGGCAACGTCTGTTGCGATCCAGCGGTGCCTCGCTGGGCTCCGCGTCCGGATGGAAGCCGCTGGCGTGGACCAGCACTTTCGTACGCTCAAAACCTTCTTCAGCTGGTATGTGGAAAGCTGCCTCATTGGGGAACACCCGGTGCGGATATGCTGATGAGAGCCCCAAGACGCTGCCTTGAGCCCCGGAAAATGAATCGGTGCGCCAGCTTCTTCCGCACGCGCTGCGTCACTTCGGCGCGACGTGCATCCTCCGACACACAGGACTTTCATGTCAACGCTGAAATGCGGCGGCGACTTGGATTGGGACAATGGGACACCCCTACCTACGGCGTGTCCCTTCCCCAGAGCAGGTGACTCGTTTCCGTTCCGCCGTCACATGGGTACGGATCGCTCTCCGTCGCGGGGCGAGGATCTCCAAGCGCTTGGGATTTCCCAGGGCCTGGCAGATCTGGGTCTAGAGGTCGAACAATGGATGATCGGTCCCGTACCACCTGTGGCCCTGTCCCGCAGAGTGTGGCGGCGCCGCTGAGCAGGGGCAGGGTCTGGTGTCGGCGAATCCCCCGCCTTGGTCTGCGGCCGACAGAGTACGGAAGGGAAGCGAGGCGGATTGTGCGCGGGGCCGCCGTGGGGTCGGTTGTTGATCTCAGGAGGGAGGTGTAGCGTGAGAAGGCTTCTACATCTTACCCTGGCCATGCTGGGTGTTCTGCTGGTAGCGGTTCTGCTCCAGAACGGGAGAGTTGACGCGGGGAAGAAGACAAAAGTGACCTGGCTGGGCCACGCCAGCTTTCGCATAGAGACGCCGCGGGGGCGTGTTCTCTACATAGACCCCTGGCTTAAGAACCCTCAGTTGCCAGCCGCGAAGGCCAAGGTAGATCGGGCCGACTTCGTCCTGATCACGCACGGGCACTTTGACCACGTGGGAGAGGCAGTAGAGA
>JAVKIA010000025.1 GCA_031459715.1 Armatimonadota bacterium
CCGTACAGACGCTGCGGCAGCTGCTGGTAGCCGCCGGCAACGGGTTGGGCTTTGCCGGGGCCGAGGTGCGGGACTGGCCGGCCCACCGGTTCCGCGCCGTGCACCTCCTGCTGGATGACGCCTCCGACGACTTCCACGTGGCGCTGATTGCGCGCATCCTCAGCAAGTTCAAGTTCAACACCATCGTCGCCCAGGCCGACTACGTGCGCTGGGAGAGCGCGCGGAACCTCTGGCACCGGTCGGGGGCTTCGAAGGATGAGGTGGTCGTCCTCCTGCGGGCCGCCCGGGAGCACCACCTGGAGGTCATTCCCCTGATCCAGACCTTGGGACATGTGGAGTGGCTCTACACCAACGACCAGAACCTGGACCTGCTGGAGATCCCCCCGGACCAGAGCAACGCCCGCTACGTCTACAACCCTCTGAACCCGCGGGTCTACCAGGTCCTGTTTCCCATCCTGGACGAGGCGGTGCGCCTCTTCCAGCCCCGTTACCTGCACATCGGGCATGACGAGGTGCGCAACGTGGTGCCCTTTCCCTGGTCGGAGGAAGGGAAGCGCCTGGGCTTCGGGGAGCTGTTCGTACGGGACGTGTTGCAGCTCTACCGGTTTCTGCAGGCCCGCGGCGTGGGCACCATGATGTGGGGAGACGTGCTGCTGACCCACGACTTCGCCCCTCTGGTGCAGCGACTGCCCCGCGACATCATCATGGTGGACTGGCAGTACCAGGAGGCCACCCGCTATCCCAGCCTGGGCCGCTTCATCCAATGGGGCTTCCCCACCATTGCCGCCACCTGGTGGAAACCGCAGAACATCGTCGCCTTCGCCCGGGAGGGGGAACAGCAGGGAGCGGCGGGTATGCTGCGCACCACCTGGACGGGACACTTTCAGAACCGCAGCGTGCTGGAGCGTCAGTACCAGCAGATCTACACCTACCTGGTGGCAGCGGACGCCTTCTGGAACCCGGGCGCGGCGGCGGAGGCCTTCTTGAAGCCGAGCCCGGTAGGTAGCGGCGGGGGAAGCGCTGAGGATCCCGCGGCCCGTTTCCGCCGCGAGTGGCAGCCGACACCACTGCGTACCCAGCCCATCTCCGGGGCGGTGCTGGATCTGCGCGCCGCCGCCACCCGCAGCCACGTGGACCAGGACGGACGGGGCTGGATCGGCAAGGGGCCAGAGTTCGACCTGCGCGCGCTCTCCCCGGGGAGGCGCCGTCTGGGGAACATCCTCTTTGAGATTGTGGACCCGGCGCAGAACGGTGGTCGGTCCGTGGTCCTGCTGCGGGGGGCGCGGGAGGAGCTTCGCCGCCTCCCCCTGCGGGCGCGCATCCCCGTGGGGCGGCGCGCTGCCGCGGTGGCCTTCCTGCACACCACCCCCTTCGCCGGACCCCGCTTCGGCCAGGAGGTGGGTGCCTACGTGGTCCGCTACACCGACGGGACGCAGGAGACCGTTCCCCTGCTGTACAAGCGCAACATCGGCTCGTGGCTGGACGAGCCGGTCTCCATGGAGCAGCAGGTGGCCTGGTCAGGACGGACCCGCTCCGGCCTGGAGGTCCGCCTTTCCCTCCTGGTCTGGGCCAACCCGCACCCGGCGAAGGCCATCGCGGCCATCGAGGTCATCACCGGGGGCAGCGATGCCACGGTGGCGCTCTTCGCCGTGACCCTGCTGGACGCGCTGCCGTAGGAGGCGACGTTCACAGAGGATGCGACGAGATCTCGCCAAAAGAGACCACATCCTGCAGGAGGGTCGCGGATGAGGCTTGCCGGTCGGGTGGTGATCGAGGAGTTTGACTGCGCCGCCCTGCGCGACAACCCGCTGGGCGACCCCGCACGCCGTCAGATCCCCGTTTACCTGCCGCCCGGCTACGACCGCAGCGGGCGGCGCTATCCGGTCATCTACTGGCTGCACGGTTTCACCGGGACGGGGCTGAGCGCGGTCAACATCAACCCCTGGGTGCCCTCCCTGCCCGAGCTGATGGACCGGGTGATCCAGGAGGGCGCGCCGCCGGCGATCCTGGTCATGGCCGACGGCTGGACGCGCTACGGCGGCAGCCAGTACCTCAACTCCTCCGCCACGGGGCGCTACGAGGATGCGGTCACGGAGCTGGTGGCCTACATCGACACCTACTACCGCACCATGGCCTCGCGCAACCACCGCGGCATCGACGGCAAGTCCAGCGGGGGCTACGGGGCGCTGGTGCTGGCCATGCGCCACCCCCAGCTCTTCGGCGCTGCGGCCGCGCACAGCGGGGATGTGTACTTCGAAGCCTGCTACAAGGTGGACTTCTGGAAGGCGGTGGATACCCTGCGCAAGCACGGGGGCCTAGCCGGTTTCCTGCAGGCCTTCCAGGCGGCACCCAAGAAGGCCGAAGAGATGGTGCGGGCCATGGTCTCGCTGGTGGCCATGGCCATGGCCTACTCTCCCAACCCGTCCAGCCCCCAGGGCTTCGACCTGCCCATCGACCTGGAGACGGGGGAGGTCAACGAGGCGGTCTGGGCCCGCTGGCTGCAGTGGGATCCGGTGTACCTGGTGGAGCGCCACGCCGAGGCTTTGCGCTCTCTGCGGCTCCTCTACTTCGAGTGCGGCAGCCGCGACCAGTACAACCTGCACCACGGCGCGCGCCTCCTGCACCGGAAGCTGGAGCGCCTGGGCATCCGCCACGAGTACCAGGAATTCGACGACGACCACACCCAAATCAATTACCGCTACGTGGAATCCCTGCGTCGCCTGTGCAAAGTGCTCAGCGCGTGAGCGCCGTCCTCCCGGGGGCGCGGGCCCGCCCGCGCCTGCTGGGCCTCTCCCGCCGGCAGTGGCGGACCACCCTGGTGGCCTACCTCTTCCTGCTGCCGGCGCTGCTCCTGCTGTCCGTTTTCACCTTCTACCCCGTGGGCTTTGGCACCGTGCTCAGCCTCTTCGCCTACAATCTACGTACCCTGCTGGGGCTGGAGCCGGCGCGCTTCGTGGGCCTGGAGCACTTCCGCGCGCTGCGCACCGACCGCTTCTTCTGGATTGCCCTGACCAACACCCTGCAGTACGTCCTGGTGGTCCCGGTCCTGCAGTTTGCCTCCATCCTCCTGGCCGTGGCGGTGAACCGGCGCCTGCGGGGCATCGCCTGGTTCCGCGCCGCCTACTACGTGCCGGTGATCACCTCCATGGTGGTGGTGGGGCTGCTGTGGCGGTGGCTGTATGAGCAGGACGGGATCATTAACTACGTGCTGCTGTCGCTGGGGGTGATCGCCCGGCCGATCTCCTGGCTGGGCAACCCGGACCTGGCCCTGTACTCGGTGATGTTCGTCACCCTGTGGAAGGGCCTGGGTTACTACATGGTCATCTACCTGGCCGGCCTGCAGGCTATCTCCCCCGAATACGAGGAGGCGGCCACGCTGGACGGGGCGGGACGGTGGCAGATCTTCCGCTATGTGACGCTGCCCCTGTTACGCCCCTCCATCCTGGTGGCCTCCACCATCTCCACCATCGCCGCGCTCAAGGTCTTTGAGGAGGTCTACGTGATGACGGGGGGCGGACCCGTCTTCCGCACCTTCACCATGTTCTTCTACATCTTCGACGTGGGCTTCCAGAAGTTCGACTTCGGCTACGCCGCGGCTCTGGCCGTGATCCTGGCGGCCGGGATCATGCTGCTCTCCGCCGCAAACTTCGCCGTCTTCCGCCGGGGCGGCTATGAGTACTACTAGGATGGCGCCGCGCCGGATGGTGGGGAAGGTGGGCCTCTACCTGGGCCTGGGTACTCTGGCCCTGTTCACCGCCTTCCCCCTGCTGTGGCTGCTGGGCACCGCCCTGCGCACGCAGGGGCGGGTTTTCGGCTTCCCCCCGCCGCCGCCCTGGCCCCTGGGGCTGGACAACTTCGTGGCCGTCTGGCGGACGCTGCCCCTCCCCCGCTTCTTCCTGAACACCCTGCTCATCACCGGAGCGGGGGTGGGCGCCAACCTCCTGCTGTGCGCTATGGCCGCCTATCCCCTGGCGCGCATGCGCTTCCCCGGCCGCAACCTGGTCTTCTTCCTCCTGCTGGCCACCCTCATGCTCCCTTCGCATGTAGGCCTGATCGTCAACTTCGTCACCCTGACCCGCCTGCGCCTCATTGACACCTACGCGGCGGTGGTGCTGCCCAGCGCGGTCAGCGTCTTCGGCATCTTCCTCCTGCGCCAGCAGTACCTCTCCATCCCCCAGGAGCTGGAGGACGCCGCCCGTATCGACGGGGCTTCGGAGCTGGGTCTCTGGTGGCGGGTGATGCTGCCGCTGATCGCTCCGGGACTGGCCGCCCTGGGCATCTTCGAGTTCGTGGCCTTCTGGAACTCCTTCCTCTGGCCACTGATCGTGCTCAAGTCGCCGGAGAAGTACCCCCTGGCCGTGGGGCTGCTCTACCTCTCCGGGCTCTTCGCCCACAACACCCGGCTGATCGCTGCCGGAGCGGTGCTGATGACGCTGCCCATCATCGCGGTCTTCCTGTTCACGCAGCGCTACTTCATGCGCGGGATCACCCTGGGAGCGATCCGGTGAATTGCTTCTTCATCCCGCTGGACGACCGCCCGGTCACGCGGGACGCGGTCCTGCACCTGGCCGCCGCCGTCGGCGTCACCGTGCACACGCCGCCCCGCGCCCTCCTCGGCGGCCCGGACCGCCCGGGTGACGTCCGCGCCCTGTGGGCCTGGGTCCACCGTCAGCTCGCGCAGGAGCCGCCGGCGGCATGCATCGCCTCGGCGGAGATGCTGTGCTTCGGCGGGTTGGTGGCCTCGCGCCGGGCCACGCCGCAGTGGCGGAACCTCCTCCCCTGGCTGGACGACCTCTACGCCCTGGCGGCGACGGTGCCCACCTACGTCTCAGCGGTCATCCCCCGGACGCCGCTGGCTGCGGGAGGAGGTGAGGACCCCGGGTACTGGGAGATCCACGGCGAGGCTCTGCGGGCCTACTCCGCCGCTGCGGACCGCTACGCCTGGATGGGCGATGCGGCCGCAGCCCGACAGCTGGCGGAGGCCCTGGAACGCCTTCCGGCCGGGGTGGTGGAGGCCGTCCTGCAGCACCGGCGCCGCCACCTCCTGGTGAACGCCGAGCTGGTCCTGGCCGCATCCCGGGGGACGCTGCGCGCGGTGCTGGTCGGCCAGGACGACACCACCATCACCGGCCTCTCCCGGATGGACCGCGAGGTCCTGGAACGCCTGGCTGCGGTCGCTGCCGCGGCCAACGTCATCATCACCTCCGGCGCCGATGAGCTGGGCGCGGTCCTGTTCGCCCGCTGGCTCAACGCTGTGGCCGGTGCACGCCCGGCGGTGCGGGTGGCCTACACGTTTCCTCAAGCCAGGGACCGTGTGGCGGCGTACGAGGCGACACCACTGGCCCAGAGCGTACGGGAGCATGTGGAGGCCACAGGATGCCGCCTCGTCTCCTCGGGAGAGGAGATCCTCCTGTGGGTCCACAACTTCGCCGAGGACCAGCAGCGCGAGGCCCACGACCAGGACGATGTGGTGGACGATGCCGGCGCTGTGGCGGTGCGTCTGGCAGAGGAGGCTGCGGGCGGGCGGCCCGTGGCCCTGGCCGACGTGCGCTACGCCAACGGAGCCGATCGCTCACTGGTGGCCGCGCTGCTGCAGCGGTCGGCCTTCGGGGGGGTGGCCGCCTACGCCGGCTGGAACACCGCCAGCAACGCCCTGGGCTCGGCCGTGGCTCAGGCGGTGACGGTCTGGCACCTGGGCCGCGGGATCCCGGGCGATCCGGCCGCAGCCCGACAGATGCTGCTGGCCCGGCTCCTCGACGACTGGGGCTACCAGGCCGTGGTGCGGCCGCGACTGGCGGCCCTGCTCCAGGCGCGCGGGAGCAACCCTGCGGCGCTGGGCGCAGACGAGCCCGGGCTGGAGGCGGCCGCGGGTGAGCTTTTCGCCGAGCATGTGCTGCCGCCCCTTGCAGCCTCTTTCGGGATACACATCGCCCTGCAGCGTGTGACCTTTCCCTGGCACCGCCTCTTCGAGGCGGCGGTCGAGGTGGATGTGGTATGAGCCGGACGGTGGTCATCGGTGGCGGCCTGATCGGGCTTTGGTGCGCCTACGAGCTGCGGCGCCGAGGCGCCGAGGTCGTCGTTCTGGACCGCGGCGCGCCCACGGCCTCATGCTCCTGGGCCAACGCCGGCTGGGTGGTGCCGGCCTTCTCCAGCCCGCTGCCGGCCCCGGGTCTGCCGGCGCAGTCTCTGCGCTGGCTGCTGCGTCGGGAGAGTCCTTTCCGCATCAACCCCCGCGTGCTGCCCCAGCTGGCCCCCTGGCTGGCGGCCTTCTGGCGCCGCTGTAATCCCCGCGACTACGCCGTCGCCTTCGACGCCCTGGCCCGCCTCAACGTCCGGACCAGGCAGCACTACGACGCGCTGCAGGCCGCAGGGGTCGCCTTCGAAATGCACCGCCTCGGTCTGCTCTTCGCATTCGTGCAGGAGGCGGAGGTCGTGCACATCACCGAGGACCTGGAGCGTATGCGGGCTTACGGCTATCCTCCGCCCGTCCTCCTGGACGACCGGCAGGTGCGCGAGATCGAGCCGGCCCTCTCGCCGCGCGTGCGCGCCGCCGTGCTGATCCCCGACGAGCGGTGCGTCCGGCCGGAGAGCCTGGTACAGGGGCTGGAGGCCCGGCTTTTGGACCTGGGCGTCTCCGTCCGCCGGGGGGAGGAGGTGCGGGGATTCGCCCGCCGGAACGGGACGGTCACCGCCGCGTTGACCACGACCGGTCCCCTGGCCGGCGATCACTTCCTCATCGCCGCCGGAGCCTGGTCGGGACTTCTGGCCAGCCGGTGCGGCTTACGCCTGCCGCTTACGGCGGCCAGAGGGTACAGCATCACCCTGTCTGCTCCCACGCTGCAGGTCGGGCACCTGGTCTACCTGACCGAGGCCAAGGTGGCGGTGACCTCCTTCCGTGCGGCCCTGCGCTTTGCCGGTACCCTGGAGCTCGCCGGACTCAGCGAGCGCGCCGACCCCAGGCGCCTGGTGGCGGTGCGCCGCGCCGCCGACCTGTATCTGGCGGAGCGGGCGGGTGGGGCCACCGAGTGGTCCTGGATGGGCCTGCGCCCGGTGACGCCTGATGGCCTGCCCCTCATCGGCCGACTGCCCGGACATGACAACCTCTACATGGCCGCCGGCCACGGGATGCTGGGTGTGACCCTGGCTCCGGCCACCGCCTCTGCCATCGCCGGGCTGATGCTGGAGGGGCGGGCAGATGCCGACCTGGCCCCGTTCGACCCGGCCCGCTTCGTGCCCCGTTCGGCCCGGCCCGCTTCCGGCGGCATCCACCATGACTGATTACGACGTGGTCGTTGTGGGCGGCGGTCCCGCCGGTGCCGTGGCCAGCGTCGCCGCAGCGCGGGAGGGTGCCCGGGTGGCCTGCGTGGAGCGGTATGGCTTCCTGGGCGGGGCGCTCACCGCGGCCATGGTGGCGCCGATGATGGGCTTCCACGCCGGAGAGCGGCAGGTGGTCTCCGGCATCCCCCAGGAGATCGTGGACCGCCTGGTAGCGCTGGGCGCCTCCCCAGGGCACGTGCCTGACCCCATCGACTTCTGCTACACGGTCACCCCCTTCGACTATGAGGGGCTGAAGCGGGTCTTCCTGGAGATGACGGTAGAGGCGGAGGTGGACCTCTGGCTGCATAGCGTCTTCCTGGACGCCGCCTGCGACGGGGGGCGGGTGGAGCGGGTGCGGGTCTGGCAGAAGGACGGAGTCAAGGAACTGCAGGCTGCGGTCTACATCGATGCCTCGGGAGACGCCGACCTGGCCGCGGCGGCGGGTTGCCCCGTGGTCACCGGGCGGGAGAGCGACGGGCAGGCCCAGCCCATGACCCTGATGTTCCGCCTGGGCGGAGTGGACTGGGAGGCGGTCCTGGCCTACCTGGCCGCGCACCAGGAAGAGGCACAGCACGGCCAGGGGGTGCGGGGCCGCATCGAGGTGGACTGGCTGCGCCGCCTGCCGCTGCGCGGCTTCGCCGGGTTTACCGGCCTGGTCTCTTCCGCGCGGGCCCGGGGAGAGTGGACCATCCCGCGGGACCGCCTGCTGGTCTTCGAGGGGGTGCGCTCTGGCGAGGCCGTGGTGAACACCACCCGTGTACCCGGGCGGCTGGGCACGGTGGGACGTGACCTGGCCCAGGCCGAAGTGGAGGGCCGGCGGCAGGCCTACCAGGTGGTGGACTTCCTGCGGCGGCGGGTCCCCGGGTTCTCGCAGGCGTACCTGCTGGAGACGCCGGCGCAGATCGGGGTGCGCGAGACGCGCCGCATCGTCGGCGAGTACGTGCTCACCCAGGAGGACATCCTGGGTGCGCGGAAGTTCCCCGATGCCGTCGCCTGCGGCGCCTACCCCATCGACCTGCATGACCCGGCCTCCGCCCGCATAGTGGCCCGCCGCCTGCCCACCGGGCAGTACTACACCATCCCCTACCGGGCGCTGCTGCCCCGGGGCGCGGCCAACCTCATCGCGGCCGGGCGGTGCATCTCCGCCACGCACCAGGCCTTTGCCGCTTTTCGCGTCTCCGCCATCGTCATGGCCATCGCCCAGGCCGCAGGGACGGCGGCGGCGCTTTCTGTGCGGGCGCAGATTCCCCCGCGGGAGCTGCCGCCGGCGGATCTGCAGGGGCGGCTGCGCCAGCGAGGCGCTTTCCTGGGTGTGTAAGCATCGGGCAAAGACCCTATGCAAATCGTCACCTTGCCCGATATGATGTGCCTGCCGGCTCGGCCATAACATCTGCAGCGACATCATCCACGGCAGGATCTGCAGGAACGGAGGGAACCGGATGCGCACACTGGTCTTGATCGTCGCCGCCACCCTGTTGTTGGCGGCATGCGGCGGCCGCACCGCCCAACAACCGCCGGCGGGGCCCACGCCTGCGGCGGGTCCCACGCCTGCGGCGGAGGCGCCCGCAGCCACCCCCGCCCCTACCGGTGAGGCCCGGCCCGCATCTCCGGCGGGCGAGCAGGAAGTCAAGATCACCATGACCGAGTTCAAGTTTGAGCCGCAGACCGTGGAGGTGAAAGCGGGAAAGGTGGACTTCGAGCTGGTCAACGCCGGCACCGTCGAGCACTCCTTCGTCATCCTGGGCACCGACAAGCGCCTGGATTCGGTATCGCCGGGGCAGTCCGGGGAGCTGGAGGTGGAGCTGCGACCGGGCACCTATCAGGTTGAGTGCGACATCCCGGGGCACAAGGAGGCCGGAATGGTGATGACCATCGTGGTGAAGTGAGGCCACGGGTGGGTCATCTCACCCGAAGTCTGAGGCAGCTATGCGCGCCGGCTTTGCCGCATTCTGGGTCCTGATGGCCATCCTGGAGGTGGCCCGGCGGAGCAACCCGGACGTGGTGACCTGGCTGGGCGGTATTGCGCCCTGGCTGGTGGTGCTGATGACCCTGCTGCCCATCGTGGAGATGGTGCGCGAGTTCCGGCAGCGCCGCCCCGTCCGGGGTGTGCGCACCGCACTGTGGACCGTGCTGGGCGTGGTCACCCTTTTGTTCGGGCCAGCCTGGCTGCGCTTTTAGCAGAGGCGCGGTACGCACCTGACCGGATCTTACCCTCTAACCCTGACGGGAGGAAACGATCGGCCGCAATGCTGCGCTGTCATCGCTGCGGAGGCGTCACTGGCGCGCGACGCCCACCAGCGGGTGGTCGCGAACCTTATCCCCTGGGACTTACGAAGCCCAGAGTTGAACGCGGAGCCCGGGGATTCGCTGGAACTCCCTGACATCCGTCGTCGCCACCTGAAACCCCAGAGCGACTGCAGTAGCGCCGATGAGCAGGTCGTGTGCGCCTACAGCCTGTCTTTTCTTCATGACCTGAGCCCATAGGCGGGCGTGGATCCGGGCTGCCTGCAGGTCGAACTCAGCGACTGGAAACCGGCTGAGGATCGCCTCGACAAAGCGCTCCCGTTGAGCGCGGGCCGAGGGGCTGGCCGCCCGGTGAACGCCGTGGAGCAGTTCGCTCGCAGTCACCGCGCTAATCGCCACCGGCTCGCCCTCCTGAGCAGCCAGATACCGATCGAGGTGAAGACGCCCGCGCTCGGCCTCAATGAACACGGTCGAGTCGATCAGGATGCCCACGGCCCCGGCTGAACCGATCCTGCGGCCTCTCTGGCGGCTTCGAGATCAGCAGCAAAGTCGTCGACGTCGCCGGGGTCTAGGTGAGGGAGGTCGGCAAGAATTCCCGGCAGGTGCCGTAACCTAACGGGAGCTGCGGCCTCAGTAGGACCCAGTTCTGCCACAGGTTTGCCTCCTTTGAGGAGGATAAAACGCTCCCCCTGGAAACGCACGCGACCGAGAATGTCGGAGAAGTTCCGCACAGCCTCCGTGACAGAGAGCCGCCTCGGCATGGAGTACACTCTGATGGAATCAGATTCTAAAACTATCACAGAAAGCGAGCAACCGCGGGTAAATGGTCCACGCAATGCCGAATGCCGTGCCCGTCCCCTCCAGCCGCACTCCGGCACGTAGGGGTCGTGATAACGGCCCGACGTGTGGAACTCCTCGGGTCCTCACCCGATGGAAATTCCTCTGCCCACCTGATTGTTGCGGGCGGGCCCTGGCCGTAGGCTTTTCATGACAAAGTTCGCATCTTTGTCATCTTTGCCCTGTTCTCCTAGACCGATGCAGCTGACACGTCAGGCCCGGTATGCCGTGCGGACGGTCCTTGACCTCTCCCTGCGCCCCCAGGGCCGGCTGGGAGAGATCGCCGCCCGCCAGGGCATCCCGCGCAGCTACATGGCGCGGGTCGTCCAGGGCCTCAACCGCGCCGGGATTATCCGCACCAGGCGCGGGGTGGGCGGAGGCGTGCGGCTGGCCCGGCCGGCAACCGGGATCACCCTGGGAGAGGTGATCGCTGCGGCCGAGGGCTCGCTGGCGGTCAACCTCTGCGTGCTCTGGAAGGACTGCATCTGTCCGCAACCGTGTCCGGTCCGCGCTGCCCTCGCCCGCCTGGAAGCCGCCATGAACCGGGAACTGGCGGTCACGGTGGCGGAACTGGCCGCCCGGCTTCCGTCGCCGGCCCGCCGCCGCGGAGGAGGCGGCGAGCGGGAACAGCCGCCGAGGCGACGTCCGACCATTGAAAGGAGGGAGAGGCAATGAAGGTCCGTACGCAGGGGGTGACGGTCGTTCTGGCCCTCGCCCTCATCCTGGCCCTGGCCCTGATAGTCCGGCAGGGGACCAGTACCGGGCAGTCGCTGCCCCGCGACCTGCAGGAGCTGGTGCAGGCTCGCAAGCTTACACCGGACCAGGTGCGGGCGGCGTTGCAGACCTACGTCCCCCCGGGGCAGTATGACGAGTACCTGATGTTCTCTTCCGGGGGGCAGTCGGGGCAGGTCTTGGTCTACGGTCTGCCTTCCATGCGCCTGCTGCGGGTGATCGGCGTCTTCGCACCGGAACCGTGGCAGGGCTACGGGTTCAGCAAGGAGACCCGCCAGGTGCTGGGGGAGGGGGAAACTCCGGAGGAGGCCCTCACCTGGGGTGACACCCACCACCCCGCCATCAGTGAGACCAACGGGGAGTACGACGGGCAGTTCCTCTTCATCAACGACAAGGCCAACGCCCGCATGGCTGTGGTCGACCTGCGGGACTTCGCCACGAAGCAGATTGTGAAGAATCCCAACGCCGCCAGCAACCACGGTGCGGTGGTCAGCCCCAACACGGAGTACGTGCTGGAGGCCACCCAGTACGCCGCCCCCTTCCCCTTCGGCTACCAGCCTGTGACCCAGGAATCCTACAATGCCCGCTTCCGCGGTCTGGCCACCTTCTGGAAATTTGACCGGGGCAGGGGGCGCATTGACCCGGCGGCGTCCTTCCAGATCGAGCTGCCTCCTTACTGGCAGGACCTGGCCGACTTCGGCAAGCTGGAGAGTGACGGCTGGGTCCTCATGAACTCCTTCAACACCGAGCGGGCCATCGGCGGCACCCTCCAGAAGCAACCGCCCATGGAGATCGGTGCCTCGGCGCGGGACATGGACTACCTGCACATCATCAACTGGAAGAAGGCTGCGCAGTTGGTCGCCCAGGGCAAGGGCAGGGTGGTCAACGGCATGCGCGTCCTCCCCCTGCAGGTGGCCATCGACCAGGGAGTCCTCTACTTCGCCCCCCAGCCCAAGAGCCCGCACGGCAACGACGTGGCTCCCCGCGGCGACTACATCGTTACCGCCGGCAAGCTGGACCCCAACGTCACCGTTTACTCCTTCAAGAAGATCCAGGAGGCCATCAAGGCGCGGGCTTTCTCCGGGAAGGACCCCTACGGAGTCCCCATCCTGGCCTTCGACCGGGTGGTGGCGGCGCAGGTCAAGGTGGGCCTGGGGCCGCTGCACACCCAGTTCGACGACAAGGGCAACGCCTACACCAGCATCTTCCTGGACAGCGCCGTATCCAAGTGGACCCTGGGGCCGCCCTACAAGAACGCCGCGGAAGGCTGGAAGCTGGTGGACAAGATCTCCGTGCAGTACAACATCGGCCACCTGGCCGCAGTCATGGGCGACACCGTCAAGCCGGGCGGGAAGTACCTGGTGGCCCTGAACAAGTGGTCGGTGGACCAGTACAGGAACATCGGTCCCCTCTTCCCCCAGAACCTCCAGCTCATCGACATCAGCGGCGAGAAGATGAAGCTGCTGAGCAACACTCCCGTGGGCCTGGCCGAGCCCCACCTGGCGCAGATCATCCCCATGGACCGGGTGAAGGCGTGGGCCACCTACCCGCAGCCGGGGACCAACCCGCTGACCATGCGGCCGGACCCGCAGGCCATCAAGGCGGGGCAGGCACGCATTGTCCGCCGCGGGAACACTGTAGAGGTGTGGATGACGGCTATGCGCAGCCACTTCACACCTGACCGCATTCGGGTCAAGAAGGGCGACACCGTGATCCTGCACATCACCAACATCGAGCGGACGAAGGACGCCATCCACGGCTTCGCCATCGACCGGTACAACATCAACCTATCCCTGGAGCCCGGCAAGTACGAGACGGTGACCTTCCGGGCGAATAAGGTGGGGACGTTTCCCTTCTACTGCACCGAGTTCTGCTCGGCCCTCCACCTGGAGATGGCCGGCTACCTGGAGGTGACGCCATAGCCCCCGCGAGGCCCGGCCGGATCGCTCCCCTGCCCGCCGCGGACGATGCGGGCGGGGGAGGCCGTCCGGAGCTCAGGAGGCCGCAGCCATGGCCACCGGGACGTTGCAGGGACCGGTGAGGTTCGCCCATCCGGCCAGGATGCCGCGGCGAGGTCGACTGCCGCTGCTGGCGGCGGTTCTGCTGCTGCTGCTCTCCCTGGTCTTCCCCTACTGGCAGGTCACCCTTTATGCCCCCCAATACCCCGAGGGCCTGCGGGCCCGCGTCTACCTCACGCACGTCGGGGGCGACGCCCAGGAGATCACCACCCTCAACCACTACATCGGCATGCCGGGGCTGGATGTCGCCGCCCCCCTGGAGCGGCGGCTGGCGGTGCCGCTGGTCCTGCTCTCGGCTGCGGCGCTGCTGCTCTTGGCGGCCCGCCGTCTTCCAGCCAGACGATGGCTGCAGCTCCTGCTGCGTCTCCCGGTGGTACTCCTGCCCGCGGTTGTGCTGGCCGATCTGGCCTACTGGCTATGGTGGATGGGACACACCATTGACCCTACCGCACCCATCACCATCGAACCGTTCATGCCCACCATCCTCGGCCGCGGCGGTGTGATGCAGTTCTCCACATCCGCCACCTTCGGTGTGGGCTTCTTCCTGGCCCTGGCGGCGTCGGTCCTTTCCCTCTACGACTTCGCCCGCGGGAGGGCGAGGGGCTGATGCCTGCCTCCCTCCTCCCATCCCCGCACGGGCCGATGCCGCGGGCCGCGCTGGCCGTCGCGGCGGGTCTGGCCCTGTCGGTGGGGGTGGCTGCTGCGGCCGGTCCGCCCGCCACCGCCGCGCCCTCCCTGCAGACCCGCATCGACGCCGCTCCACCCGGGGCCACAGTGACGGTGCGGGGCGTGGAGCAGGGCCCCGTGGTCATCAGCAAGCCGCTGCGGCTGGTGGGGGAGCCCGGAGCCGTGATCGACGGAGGCGGACGGGGGACAGTGGTGCGGGTCACGGCGCCGGGGGTGATCCTCAGCCGCCTTTCCCTGCGCCGCAGCGGCACAGACCTCAATGAGGAGGACGCCGGCGTGGCCCTCCATGCGCCCGACGCGCTCCTGGAAGACCTGACGCTGGAGGAGGTCCTCTTCGGCCTGAACCTGAAGCGGGCGGATCGCGCCGTGATCCGTCGGGTGACCATGCGGGGATACGACCTGCCGCCGGGCCGGCGGGGCGACGCGGTGCGGCTGTGGTACAGCCAGCGCGTGGTGCTCAGCGACGTGCGCATCCGCCGCCTGCGGGACGTGCTCATCTGGTTCTCCCGCTCCTCGGTGCTGCACGCGCTGGACGTGGCTTCCTCACGCTACGGCGTCCACCTCATGTACGCCGACGACCTGCGCCTGCTGGAAGGCACCTTCACCGACAACGCTGTGGGGGCCTACGTCATGTACAGCAGCGGAGTACGCATCGAGGGGAACCGCTTCCTGCGGCACCGCGGGAGTACCGGGGTGGGGCTGGCCTTCAAGGAGTCCGACGACGTGGTGGCGCGGGGCAACCTGCTGGCCGGAAACCACGTGGGGCTGTACCTGGACGGGACGCCCCTGCGGGAAGGTGGCCGCAGTGAGATCAGCGGTAACACCATAGCCGGCAACGAGACGGGGATCGTCCTGCTATCCAGCGCCAGCGGCAACGTGATTGTGGGCAACCGCTTCGACCATAACGCCCGCCAGGTGCGCCTGGAGGGTGGGGCGCAGGCAGTCAACCTCTGGGCCCGCGCCGGCCGGGGCAACTACTGGAGCGACCACGTCGCCCTGGACGCCGACGGAGACGGCGTGGCCGACCTTCCCTACCGGGCGCAGGAGTGGTTCGAGCGGCTGGAGGATCGGCTCCCTGCGGCTGCCCTCTTCTGGGGCAGCACCGCCGTGGCGGCGGTGGACTTCGCCAGCAGGCTGCTGCCCCTCTTCCCGCCCCACGTCCTGGTCGAGGACCCATCGCCGCTGATGGCCCTACCCGTCGTCCCGGAGCACCGAGGGGAACCCGCCTCCCCGCCATTTGCCGCCGCGTCTGCACTGCTGGCCCTTGGGGGAGGAGCAACGCTCTGGCGGACGGGGGCGCCCCGCCGCTTTAGAAGGGAGAAGCCCAGGTGATCCGCCTGGAGGGTATCACTGTCCGCTACGGCCGACGCACCATCCTCCGCGGCGTCGACCTGCAGATCCCGGCGGGGCAACGCGTGGCCGTCGTGGGGCCCAACGGGGCCGGCAAGACGACTTTGATCCGCACCCTGCTGGCGCTCGCGCCCTTCTCCGGGACTGCCACCATCGGCGGGTTCGACACCAGGCGGGAGGGCTGGCGCGCCCGGGCCCTGGTGGGCTACGTCCCCCAGTCACCGTCCTTTCCCGGCGCGCTCACCGCCGCTGAGGTGATCTCGCTCTTCCAGGAGCTGCGCGGCCTGCCCGCGGCCCCGCTGACTCTGTTGCAGACGGTCGGCCTGGAAGATGCCGCGGACAGTCCGGTACGCACCCTTTCCGGCGGTATGGTGCGCCGGCTGGCGCTGGCTGTGGCCTGTATCGGTAACCCGCCAGTGTGGCTGCTTGATGAGCCGACCAGCCAGCTGGACGCAGCAGGAGAACGACTGGTGCTGGAGTGGCTGGAAGCGGCCGGGCGGGAGGGTAAGACGATACTGCTGGCCACGCACCACCTGGATGGGCTGGGCGCGGTCGTAGACCGCGTCGTCCTCCTGGAGGAGGGGCGGATCGCTGCTGCAGCGGAAGTCTCCGCGCTGTACGCCCGTCGCTGGGTGGAGGTGGTCACGGTGCCACCGATGCCGGCTGGTTTGCCGGCGGCGGTGCGGGTGCTGGCCACCAGCAACGGCCGCCTGCGCCTGCAGGTGCCGGACGCGGTCCTGGCGGAGGCGGTCCGCACCCTGGGAGGACGGCCGCTGCGGATCCACGAGCCGCGCCTGGAAGACATCCTTCGCCAGCCGGATCTGCTGCGGGAGGGCCTGCCGCGGGAGGGCCACACGTGAACGCCGTCCGGGTCCTGGCCCGCTGGGACACCCGCGCCGTGCTGCGGGACCGCTGGTTCATTTCCGCTGCCGTCGCTTTCGGCGCGCTCACCCTCGCTGCCGCCGCACTGGCCCTGGCCAGCCCGTCCATCGCCGGTCTCTCCTCCTTCGACCGCATCACCGCCACCCTGATCCACCTGACGATGCTGTTCGCACCGCTGCTCGGCCTGACCGCCGGCGCCGGATGGATCGCTGGCGAGCGCGAAAGCGGCGCCCTGATCATGCTCCTAAGCCAGCCGCTGCAGCGGGCGGAGCTGTTCGCCGGCAAGTACCTGGGGGTGGCCCGGGCGCTGCTGGCCGCCGTGCTGACGGGATTCGGCAGCGCCGGGGTGCTCCTGGCGGCCCGCGTGGGTTCGGACCAGCTGCCCGCCTTCCTCTGGCTGGTTGTGCTGGCGCTGCTGCTGGCTCTGGCATCGCTTTCCCTGGGGTTCCTCCTTTCGGCGGCAGCACCAAACCGCAGCCGAGCCCTGGGTGAGGCGCTGCTTGCCTGGCTCGTCCTGGTTATCGTCAGCGACCTGGGCATTTTGGGGACCGCCCTCATCCTGCGCCTGCCCGCACCGGTCGTCCTGGTCCTGGCCGCCCTCAACCCGGTGAGCGCCTTCCGCATGGCCGCCATCCTGGGCGTCAGCGGCACCGCTGAGCTGCTGGGGCCTGTGGGACTCTACGCGGCAGAGCGCCTGGGCCCGGTGGGACTGCTGGCCGCACTGTGCGCGGTCCTGGTCTGCTGGGCCGTCGGTGCCTACTACGCCGCCCGGCTGCGGTTTGAGCAGGTGGTGGAGACGTGACCGCCAAACGGCTCCGGCCGACCGTCCTGCCGATCCTGGTGGCGCTTCCGGCTGTGGCCCTTCTGTCTCTAGCCTGCGCGCCCAGGGCGCAGTCGACGGTCGGCGAGGCGGACTGGCAGGCGTACCTGAGCGCCACGCCACAGCGTCCCGCGGCGCTGCGGCCGGTGATCCTGCAGCTGCGGCTGACAGACCGCCAGGGCGCGCCCCTGGACGTCGCGGACCTGGAGGGCTACGCCGGGATGCCGGAGATGGAGCATGGCGAGTCGAGGATCACCTTCCGTCGCACCGCCCCCGGCGTCTACGTCGCCGAGCACACCTTCTCCATGGACGGCCGGTGGGTCATCAGGCTGCAGGGACGGCGCAACGGCGCCCCCTTTGCCGGCCGCGTGGCCGTGGAGGTGGGCAGGTAACGACGCTACCCTCCGGGCCGCAGAAGGACTGCGCGGATCCAGGAGGCCGCCATCACGTAGGCGAATAGCCCACCCCCGCCCAGAAAGAGCAGGCTCCCCGCTGTGGCCAGGGTGGGGAACGCGAAGAGGACGCCGCCGGTCAGCAGCAGGCTCCCCGAGAGGCTGAGGTAGAAAGCAGGCACGCCGGCCGCAGGGTAGTACGGTGCCTCCAGCCGGGGCACCTCAGCGGGCGGGATACCCAGCGCAAACCGGTAGTACCACATGAGGAACGGCGTCACCTTGTAAAGCTGGCCCATGATGGCCAGGCTGAGCCAGCCGGCCAGCAGCAGCACCACGGCCGCCGCGGCCACGCGACGTCCTTGCCCGATCGGGCCACCTCCGGCCCAGGCCGCGGCAAGGACAGACAGGAGCACCGTCTGCCCCAGGATCGCCCACCAGTGGTGGATGGTGAGGTCAGGCCTGGCCCGCTGCCGTGCGCGCAGGACCCGCAGCAGACTCCCCGCGTAGAGGAGCCCCGAGGCGGCCATCAGCGCTGCGCCTCCTCTCGCCAGGAGCGGCGCTCCCGCCAGGGCCGCCGCCACCAGAACGAGCACCCCGGCGTTGAGGAGGAGCAGCACGGGCAGGAGCGGGATCCCCCGGGCGCCGGTACCGGCAGCTGCCTTGCCGGTCTCCGCATCCGCCCTTGCCCCTATCCGGTGCAGCCCGACGAACCGCGGCAGCAAGTAGGCAGAGACGCTGATCACGAGCTGGACGAACCACCCTCCCAGGCCGAGCGCCGCGTGCACACCCGGGCCGGCATTTGCCATTAGGCCGGGCCAGAACGCCCACCTCCAATTGAGCGCCATCAGCAGCCCCCAGGTCGCGGCCAGCAGCAGGTAACCCAGCGCCAGGGTCACGCCGCTCGCCTCCGGCGTCCAGCGGCGGCGCTGCGGGATCATGCGGGCGGTCAGCCAGAGGAAGTAGACGATGCCGGTCCAGGACACCAGGCCGCCGACGGCAATCCAGGGGACGCGCCGCAGGAGCAATCCGCAAACCAGCATTGCCATGCCTGCAAGGCTGAGGCCATACTGGACGAGCGCGCCGCGGCCGGGCCGCCGCGGCACCCCTAGCATCGCAGGGAACATCTGGTGGATCGACCCCATTGCCAGGAGCGTCCCCCACCCCAGGGTGACCAGGTGATTCGCTGCCAGGACGGGGTAGGTACGGAACGTCCCTGCGGCTACCTGAGGAGAGACAGCCGCCAGCCCCGCGCCGGCCACGGGCAGAATGAGGACAGAGGTGACCATGAACGGCACTGCCGGCGTCATGCCAGGGAGGGCGGCGAGCCGGGCGATCAACCTGCGCACATCGCCTATGGTCCACCCTCCGTGAGCCTGGCGGCAAGAGGAGGAGAGCGATGAGCCTGTACCTGCTGCTCAAGTTCCTGCACGTGCTGGCGGCCATGGTCGCGGTGGGCACCAACGCCACTTACGGGCTGCTCCTGGCACGCGCTCACCGTGAGCCGGCGCACCTTGGCCACGTCCGGGAGAGCGTGCGGGCGTTGGACCGGAGTATTGCCAACCCTGCCTATGTTGTGGTCCTGGTCACCGGCCTGCTGCTGGTGTGGGTTGGCCCGGTTCCCCTGGCCGCTCCCTGGCTGCTTTCCGCCCTGCTGCTGTTCCTCCTGGCCGCCGTCCTGGGCCTGGGGGTCCTGACGCCGCTGACCCGTCGCCAGGGCCAGGTCCTGCAGCGCTACAGTCCGGACGCCCCGGAGTATGCTTACCTGCGCCGCCGGATCAACCGGATCAGCGGCCTGGCCGCAGCCCTGGTACTGGCGATCCTCTACCTGATGGTGGTGAAGCCCCCACTGTGGGGCCGTTAAGGCGTCCCTCCACGATGCTGACCGAGGTCTCCAGATGAGCCTGGAGGCCGCAATCCTAATAGATGAACTCCTCGACGTCGTAGCGGGCCACCCGAGGGCTCCTCCCCGGGGGGAAGCGCAGACCCTGCTGCAACGCCCGAAGCTGGGCGCGCGTTTCGTCCTGGGAGAGGGGCCGCACATCCTGTGTGCGATCAGCAACCTGGCGCTCGGAGGGCGGCCTGTAAGCGGATAGGTAGATCAGGTCCCCGGGCCCCAGGGGCAGGGAGTTGAGCAGGCCCAGGGTGCGGGCCACGTGGCTTCGGGCAAACTCCCTCCCCCCGATCCCCGCCAGGACGACGACTCCCACTGCCAGCCCTGCCGCCTTCAGGGTCTGCACCAGGGCAGCCACATCCGCCGCCTGCTGCGGCTTGTTCAGCAAGCGGAGCAGGCCGTCGTCGCCGCTCTCCACCCCCAGGTAGACGCGGCGCAACCCCGCAGCGCGCAACCGGGTAAAGTCCTCCACGGTCCGGCGCTTCCCGGTGAAGACATCGAGGAAGGCGCCCACCGGGCCGGGCTCGCGTCCCATCCGCCTGGACCACTCCGCCACCACCAGCAGCCGGGCCAGCAGGTCGTCGACCGGCAACAGCAGGGCGTTGGCCTCACCCAGGAAGATGGCGCGGCGCAGGCTCACCCCCTCGCCCAGAAACCGGCCCACCGCCTCCACGTGCGCCGCAAACTCCGGAAGGGGTTTCACCCGGAAGGGGACGCCACGGTAGAAGGTGCAGAAGGCGCATCGGTTCCAGTGGCACCCTTCCGTGACCTGCAGGACCAGCGCCATGTACTGATCAGGCGGAAGGATGCCCACGGGGCGGTAGACCTGGAAGAAGCGTGCCGCATCGAGTCGCGAGGCCCGGCTGTCAAAGGACGCCGCGGCGGCAACCATGCGTCCCGCCTCCGCCAACGAGGGCTGGGTGGAGGCCGTCCACAGCAGGTCCACCTCTCCGCGCTCCAGGGCTGCGGCGGCAGCAGCAGCGACGTGCGCGGCGCGGTCGAGGCAGGTCGAGGCCTCTTCCGGGGGCAGCAGCCGGCGTAGAGGAGTACGGACGCCGCTCACCGTGACCGTGTGCTTTTCGATCATCCGCCCGTCCAGGGCGCGACGGTAGAGCCGCTGTCCGACCCAGGCGGCGAAGAGGCGGCCAGCACGGTCGTACGTGAAGATGGCCTCCTCGCCGTCCCAGGCCGTGATGACCAGACTCTCGTCCTTCACCGTGATTCGGTGCCTCTTGCCAGCCGGGGATCCGAGCGATCCAGGCCGGACAGACTGCCCAGACTGCGGCTCCATGATTTCCATGGACCCGGTCCATTCTGGCAGCGGGATGGGGGGAAAGCCCATCGGGCAGAAACCCGATACCCCGATGCCTATTGTGGGGGCCGGTCGCGTATTGTGGGGCGACCGTCGCGTGTCATGAGGGCCGGTCGCGTATTGTGGGGCGACCGTCGCGTGTCATGAGGGCCGGTCGCGTATGGCGAGGGGCCGCTCGCGCAGCAGCAGCAGCAGGAGGAGGGCGGCCGTGGCCGCGGCCCCGCCGTAGAAGAAGGGAGCAGCCGGGCCCAGCGCATCCCACATCCGCCCCGCGATAATGCTGGCCGGCAGCAGCGCCAGCCCGGTGGCCGTGGCGAAGGTCCCCAGAGCGGTAGCCCGCAGATGGGCCGGGACCAGATCCACCACAAAGGCTCGCTGGGCCCCCTCGGCCAGCGCATAGTACACTCCGTAGACCAGGAAGAGGGCTGGAACGGCCCAGGAGGCCAGGGGGACGCGGACCAGCGCGAAGCCGAGGTAGACGACGGCGAAGACGGCGTACCCTGCGACCAGCACGCGGCGCCGGCCCAGCCGGTCGGAGAGCGCTCCCGCCGGCGTGGACAGCAGTGCGTAGACCATGTTAAAGGCGAAGTAGACCAGCGGAATCGCCGCAGGCGACAGGCCCAGGTTGCGGGCCCGCAGGATCAGGAAGGCGTCGGAGGAGTTGCCCAGGGCAAAGATCGTGGCCGCCACCGTGAAATGGGCGAAGGGACGCCCCAACCGGGTGAAGGCCAGGCGGGGCGGGCGTGCGGCAGCGGCGGGCCGGCCCACATCCCGCAGGAAGAGCGCTGCGGTGAGAATGCCGGCCGCCCCTGGGACGGCGGCGACCCAGAAGACGGCGCGGTAGTGCTCCGGGGCCAGCGCCAGCGCGGCGAAAGCCAGCAGCGGCCCCACCGCGGCTCCCGCGGTGTCCATGGCCCGGTGGAAGCCGAAGGCCAGCCCGCGATGCTCCGCTGCCACGGAGTCGGCGATGAGGGCGTCGCGTGGCGCTGTGCGCACCCCCTTGCCCACTCGATCGACGAACCGGACCGCCAGCACATGCGGCCAGGCCCCCGCCACGGCCAGCAGGGGCTTGGTCAGGTTGGAGAGCGCGTACCCGACTACGACCAGCGGCTTGCGCCGACCGGCACGGTCGGAGAGCCACCCGGCGAAGACCCGCAGGACGCTGGCGGTGCTCTCCGCAACCCCCTCGATCAGCCCCACGGCAGCCACCGGCGCCCGCAGCGTCACCGTGAGGAACAGCGGCAGCACCGGGACGATCATCTCCGAGGCGATGTCGGTGAAGAAGCTGACCAGGCCGGCGACGAGGACGTTGCCGCCAAGAGACCGGAAACGCCGGGAGGGGACGGTGACCTGGGCCACCACGGGAGGGGAACCCTCGGTCATGGCACTACCCCGCTCATGGGTTCAGCGTACCAGACGCGGCCCCGGTCGGGACCCGGGCAGGCCGCGCCGCCGGCCGCTCTCAGCGCCAGACAATCCCCGGGGCGCCGGCGACCTTGTGCAGTACCCGTTGCCAGGAGGACCCTTCCTCTCCCATGGGCTCGTCGTGGAAGCGGTAGTCGTGCTTCCTCCAGAACTCGGAGAGCTCATGGCTCAGCCGCTCGATCAGCCGGCGTTCTGTCCGCAGCAACCACTCCAGGTCGGCGGAGTCGGCCATCTGCGCCACAACAGCGGCCAGGTGCCGCAGGCACAGGCCCAGGCTGCTCTCGTAGCGGGAGCGGAAGTCCGCATCCGCCGCGGCCCGCGCTGCCGCTGCCACGTACCGCTCCTCTGCGGCCCACTGTTCCCGGCAGGCGGGACAGGGGCGCCGCCCCGCCAGCCACGCCCGGATCCCCCGTGCGGCCTCCTGGCGGACCTGGCCGGCGCGCAGCAGCCAGCGCCGTCCCCCACCTGCCCCCACGACCTGCGGCTCGGCAGCGGCGATGAAAGCGCGGCGGAACTCCTCCAGGAGGTGACGGTAGACGATGGCCACACCGGTGGCGCTGTTGAAGAACGCCGGCAGCCTCCAGGCGTGCACAGGGCAGAAGCCGCGCGCCGTGGTCAGCTCCTCCCGGAACCAGGGGTCGTTCACCCCCTCGTAGAGAAATCCCCAGAGGAACCTGCGCACACTCTCCAGGCTGAGGTGGCAGACGGGGCAGTGGCCACGGTCAACAGCCCCCAGCAGGGCGTAAAACAGCATGTCGCGCTGCACCGGGCTACTCGCTCCTGTTGCGTCGCTGCCGCCAGAAGGCGCGCAGCGCATCCGCGGCGGCCGGCCGGACGGACGCGGGCCCCGCCTGCGGACGATCCGACGACACCGCCGCCCCCAGCTGCGCCTCCCGTTCCGTCAGCGTCCGCTGCAGCCGTGCCCGCCGGGCTTCCTGCTGCGCCAGCGACTCCCGGAACTGGGCGTTGGTCGCCTCAAGCCCGGTGATGTTCATCTGCAGGCCGCGGATGGCCTCGTCCGCCAGGTAAGCACGGTGGCGCAGGGCCGCCAGTTCCGCCCGCGCCGCGGCCCATTCGTTGAAGACCTCGGCGAAGGTGCGGTCGGGCAGGGTGAGGGCGTCGCCGCCGTACGCCAGCAGGATCTTCACACCCTCCTCCGCCGTCCACCCCTTCTCCCGGATGAAGTGGGCAAACCTCCTGCCCAGATCCGGGGGCAGACAGACGCGCAGCCGCCGCAGCGGCGGGAAAACGACCTGAGATTTCATCGGCTTCCCCCAGCCAACCGGCGCGCGATGCGCTCCCACAGCCTGCGGCGGTGGGAGGTGGGTGAGGAGGAGGGCGACGCGTTCAACCGGTCGATCAGCGTCTGCAGCGAGGCGTTCTCCTGGCGCAGCTCCCGCATCCGCTGCCGGTTTTCTTTGAGGGTGTCCCCCAGCGCATGCACCCGTTCGCTGAGGGCGTGCATCCTCATTTCCGCGGCGATGGTGCGGGCGCGCATGGAAACCAGCAGCGCCGCGGTCTCACGGCGGCGGAGTTCCTGAGCGCGCGGGGTGGCAGCATCCTTCGCCTCACCCGACGCCTCCCACTCTGCCTCGTCCCGCCCGTAGCGCTCCAGGCCCAGCGCCAGGAGCCAGGGGAGGTCCGCCTCCGGGTCACGCCCCTGAGCCTCCAGAGCGCGACGAATGGCCGCCCAGTCCTCCTCCAGCAGCTCGACCTCGATCACCCACTCCACTGACGCCCTCATGGCTGAGAAACGAAGAGCCCCTGCCGACCCCGCGATCAGCAGGAGCTATCAGCCCCCGTAGGGGCAAAAGACGAGCTCCATCGCCTATGGAGTTTAGTTAAGTATAGGCATGGTCGGGGCGGTGTGTCAACACGCGTCCGCCCTCACCTTACCCTCTCACCTGCTTTGATGCTCCCGGCGCGCCGGGCGGTTGCGCCTGAAGGCACATTGGACGATCATATGGAGGAGGAGAACACGCTGGCATATGCTTTCTTTCGCCCTGCTGGGCCTGCTGTCCGTCGGTATCGGCATCGAGCTGGCGGTGACGGCGTTTCTCCTCCTGCGGTTTGTGGAAAGCCGCGAGGCCCAGGTGGGCTGGTGGGCGGCGGCCTTCGCCCTTTACACCGCTCACGTACTGCTGGAGGCGCTGGCCTTCATCTGGCCGGGCGTGATCATCCTGCGGCACCTCTTCTTCGTCCTGGCAGCAGCAGCCATCGCCCGCAGCCTGGGACCGCTCCCCCTGCCGCTCTCACCGCTGCTGGCGGTGGTGGCGATCGTCCTCTCCGCGCTGCTGCTGCCCTCCTTCCCTGGCTGGGCCGCCGTTCCGCCGTCGCTGCTGGGCGGCGCCTGGTTCGTCCTGGCGGCGGTGCGCTACCTCCGCGGGGTGGGCGGTCTGGAGGAGCGGTCTTCCCTGCTGGTGTTCGGCGGCCTCCTGCTCACCGGGGCCATCTCCCTGGCCTATCCGCTTCTGCGGCCGCAGCCCATCTGGGTCGGCGTGGGCGCGGGGCTCTCCGGACTCTTCACCATCGCCTTTGCTTTAGGGGTGCTGCTGCGGAGCTGGGCCCGCGCCCGCGACCTGGCCACGGTCAACGCCGTGGCCGAGACCCTGAATCGCTCCACTAACATCCAGGAGGCGCTGCAGACATCGCTGCAGCGGATCGTGGAGCTGATGAACCTGCGCAGCGGGTGGGTGTTCATCCAGGAGGACGGCGGCTATACCCTGGCCGCTCACCGTGCCCTCCCGGAGCCGCTGGCCGCCAATGACGCCGCGGCCATGGCCGGTGACTGCCGCTGCCTGCAGCTATTGCGCGAAGGGCGGTTGCGCCAGGCCGTGAACACCGTCCCCTGCCTGCGGCTGGAGAACGCCGGTTGGCCACAGGTGCGGCACGCCAGTGTGCCTCTGTATACCGCGGGCCGTGCGGTGGGCGTGATGAACCTCCTGCTGCCGGAGGGCCGCAACCTGGTGGGCCGGGAACTGGACATGCTGGCCGCGGTGGGACACCAGATCGCGCTGGCCGTGGAACGCAACCGCCTCTTCGAGGAGGTGCGGGCCAAGGAAGCTGCGCGGGGAGAGCTGATCGAGAAGCTGCTCACCGCGCAGGAGGACGAACGGCGGCGCATCGCCCGCGAACTGCACGATGAGGCGGGACAGGCGCTGACCGCCCTCATCCTCAACCTGGAGATGGCCGAGCGGGCGGCTCCGCCGGAGGAGGCCACACGCCTGGAGCGGCTGCGTGCTATCGCCGAGCACACCCTGGGTGAGCTGCGTACCCTGATCTACGAGCTGCGTCCCACCATCCTGGACGACCTGGGGCTGGGGGCGGCCATCCGCTGGCTGGTCAAGGAAGTAGTAGAGCCCACCGGCATTAAAGTGGACCTGCAGCTCCAGGGGCTGGAGCGGCGTCTGCCGCATGCGGTGGAGACCGCCGTCTTCCGCATTGCCCAGGAGGCGTTCAATAATATGCTCAAGCACGCGCAGGCCTCCCGGGTCCGCGTGGCCGTGGGGGTCGACCACCGGGAGGTCAGCATCACGGTGGAGGACAACGGCCGGGGCTTCAACCCGGCGACGGTGCCGCCCAGCCGGACGGGCCGGGGACTGGGGCTGCTGGGCATGCGCGAACGGGCGGAGCTGCTGGGCGGCAGGCTGGTGGTGGAAAGCACGGTGGGACAGGGCACCCGGGTGCACGGCGTCTTGCCGCTGCGCGACGGCGGAGGTTAGGAGGGCACGTGGCCAAGATCAGGGTCGTCATTGCCGATGACCACGCGGTAGTCCGGGAGGGGGTCAAGATGATCCTCAGCCGGGAGCCGGACATCGAGATCGTGGGCGAGGCCGGCAACGGCCGCGAAGCCCTGGACCTGGTGGCCAAGACCAGGCCGCACGTGGTGGTGATGGACATCTCCATGCCGGAGATGGGGGGCGTGGAGGCTACCCGCCGCGTCAAGGAAGCCTACCCCAAGGTAAACGTGCTGGCGCTGACCATGCACGAGGACGAGAGCTACGTCTTCCAGTTGCTCAAGGCCGGTGCCTCAGGGTATGTACTCAAACGGGGAGCGGCACAGGACCTGGTGCAGGCCATCCGCTCCGCCGCCCGCGGCGAGGCGTTCCTCTATCCCTCGGTGGCGCGCAGTGTCCTGGCCGACTACCTGAAGCGCGTAGAGGCCGGCGAGGAGCGGCACCGCTTCGACGGGCTGACGGAGCGCGAGCGGGAGATCCTGGCCCTGATTGCCGAGGGCCTGTCCAACCAGGAGATTGCCCAGAAGCTGTTCATCAGCATCAAGACCGTGCAGACTCACCGTACGCACATCATGGAGAAGCTGGACCTGCACAACCGAGCTCAGCTGGTCCGCTACGCCATCCGCAAGGGCCTGATCGAGCCCTAGCCGGCCCACGATCCCCCGGGGTTTTCCGGGAAAATCGGTCAGCCGCCCGATTCCCCCTCCCCTTTCTCCCGGCTAGGCTGAAACCCAAGACGCGATGGTGTCCAGGGAAACGGTTCGAGTCCTCATCGTCGAGCAGTTTCCGACGACCGCGGCGGTCATACGCGCCCTGCTGGCGGGCTCGTCCCGCGTCAGCGTGGTGGGGGAGGCGGCGGAAGCCCCTCAGGCGCTACGGCTGCTGGAGCACCTCCGCCCCGACGTGGTCATCCTGGACGGGGCGCTGGGGCACCGGGACGGCCACAGCCTCATCCGGCAGATGAAGGAGGCCCAGCCCGGGGTGCGCCTGATCGTCCTCAGCGACCACCCCGATCCCCTCTACCAGGAGGCGGCCGCGGCCTCAGGCGCCGACCGCCTCATCCTCAAGGTACATCTGGTCACCGAGCTGCTTCCCGCTATCCGGGCTGTCCTCCCGGAGGCCGGTCCCGCCTAGCCAAGACTCTCAGCCGCCCCCTCTGGCCCGGGCCCGGACGCTGACCCCGATGGTGCGGGTGATCCAGAAGACGTTCCACGCCACAAGAAGCATTCCCAGAATGGCCAGCCGGGTGACGTTGACGATGGGCTGGACCCTGAGTCTCCCTTCCGCCACCTCGACCAGGGCCAGCGGCTCCACCCGCAACCCGCCCCCTCCGCCGCCCCCGGTCGCCCCGTCCCCTCCGGCTTTGGGCGCCTGTCCTCCTCCCAGACCGAACCCGTAGGCGACGGAGGCCACAGGGATGACCTTCCGCCCCTCGATCTCCATCACCTCGCCGAAGACGACACGTACCCCCGCCTGTCCCTGCATCTCCCGCAGTCGCTGCTGCAGCTCTTCCAGCATCTCCTGTCCCTCCTTCCCGCGGTCAGCGGACGATGAGCACGGGGCAGGGGGCTTCCTGCACCACCCGCTGGCTCACCGAGCCCAGCAGTGCCACCTCCAGGCGTCCCAGCCCCCGCGACCCCATCACAATCAGGTCACAGCCCCTGGTACGGGCCACCCGCAGAATAGCCTCCGCAGCCGGCCCCTCCAGGACCTCCTCCTCGAAGGGCACTCTCTCCCGCTCCAGAATCGCCGTCGCTTCACGGGCCACGGCCTCTCCCTCCGCCGGGCGCCGCGCCATCAGCTCCTCCAGGAAGGGGCTGCCCAGGTCCCGGGGGATGGGCTCGTAGGCGGTGACGACAATGACCCGCGCCTGCCGCCGCCGCGCTATGTCCACGACCCAGTCCAGGGCCTTACGCGCGTGCAAAGAACCGTCGGTGGCATAGAGGATGGTGGATACCTTCACATGGACCGCTCCGGGGGAAGCTTCCCCCCTCCCGGCTTAGCGGCCGGGGCGCTTTCTCCCGCATCCCTTTCAGCGGTGGGCGAGGACGCGGCCGGGGGTTCGCCCGCCTGGGGCAGGGGAGCCAGGTGGGTGACCTTCACCCCCTGGTCGGCCAGGGCCTGCACCACGTGCAGCGGGTAGGAGGTTTCCAGGCGGATCACCGCCTGCCCCACATTGTCCACCACGTAGGCGGCCAGGCTGCTGATGTTCACCTGGCAGTCGCGGATGACCCGCACGACCTCCTCCAGGGCGCCGATCCGGTTCTCGATCTCCACCGTCAGGCGCGTCCCGCCCCGGCTTAGGCCCATCAGGTCGATGAAGGCGTCGAAGATGTCGCTCTCGGTGATGATGCCCACCACGCCGCCGTCCTCGACCACGGGGAGACCGCCGATCTTGTTGCGGCGCATCAGCACTGCCACTTCCTCGATGGTCGCCCCCGGCGAGGTGGTGATCACATTCTTGGTCATCACCTCGGCGACCGGCGCCTTCATCAAGAGGTAGGAGATCTCCCACACGGAGAGGCTCGTGGCCGGGGAAGGGGAGGCACGCATCAGGTCGGTCCAGGTCACGATGCCGACCAGGCGCTGGCCCTTCAGCACGGGGAGACGACGGATGCGGCGCTCCTTCATCAGAGCCAGGGCATCGTGGATGGAGGTCTTGGGGCCAACGGTGATCACCGGCGTGGTCATGCGGTCGCGTACCAGCATGAGAGACCCTCCTTCGCTGTCCACCTCAACCATAGTAGCCCCCGCAGGCGGAGGGATCGGGTAAAAGCCCGATTTTCCCTCAGGTGCTGTCACGCCCACAGTCGCCACCGTCCCTGCAGGCTGCTATGCCATTCATGCACGCCGCAGGCGTTACCAGGTCACACCCCGTGCATGACCACCACCACGGCCTCCCCGTCCCCGCACCAGCCTACTCGACAGGCAGATGGCGCTGGTAGAGGAGCCGGTCCCGGTCATCCCGCCACTCCAGCGCGATCCCCTCCGGGGCGATGCGCATCCAGCCATAGTTGAACGACCCGGTAGTCGACCAGAGGGTCTCCGGTCGGCCCTCCGCCCGGGCGGTGCGTGCCAGGCTGGCCGCCAGCGGGCTGGCGATGGCCTCGTAGAGCCCTTCCGGATGACGCAGCAACGCGGCGTAGTGGGTGTCGCCCACCAGGAAGACGACGTTGGCGATCCTGCGCCCGGCGATGAAGCGCAGGATCTCGTCGCGCTCGAAGGCGTAGCCCTCCCAGGAATCCGCGCCATGGTGACGGAGAGGCACGGTGCTGACCACTACTTTTACCTTCGCTGCCGACCGCGCCAGGCCGTCCAGCAGCCACCGTTTCTGCGCGCGGCCGAGCATCGTCTTCTCTGGCCCATCCAGGCGGAACGCAGGAGTCCGGTACTGCCGGGTGTCCAGGATGAAGAACTCCGCGGTGCGCCCCCAGCGGAAGCTGCGGTAGAGGCGTTTGGGATCCTCGGATGAAGTCCGGATTGGCCAGAACTCCAGGAAGGCGCGCAGGCCGGTCTCCAGCCGGATGTGCTCGGAGTCGAAGTTGTTCTCGACCTCGTGGTCATCCCAGATCACCCAGCTCGCCACCGTGGCCAGGTACTCGCGCAGTAACGGATCGCCGCGGTTGATCTGGTACTTCTGCCGGTATTCCTCCAGGGTGGTCGCCCGGAAGGTCCCCAGGTCGGTGTAGACGGTGTCGCCCAGGAACAGGAAGAGGTCGGCGCCGCGCGCGCGCATCGCCTGGAAGATCCGGAACGGCCTGAATTCCTCGGCGGTGTCGGCGCCCCACATCAGGGTGACCGGCTGGTCGCGGTCGGGGGGCGGTGGGGTGACGAACGTCCCGACGGGGCTGGGCCCCTCCCCGGTCGCGAACCGGTACGCGTAGCGGCGGCCGGGCTCCAGGCCCGTGAGGTCGACCTTCAGCGTGTAGCCGGTCTCAGGACCGGTGGTGAACGGCCCGGTGACGCGCGCCCCGACCAGCACAGGATCTGTCCCGTACTCCACCCGCACAGAGCCGGAGGTGTGGGTGCGGGACCAGAGGACCGCGCTGGTCGCCGTGACGTCCCCGGCGGCGATCCCCTGGGGGAAGAGCTCGTGCGCGCGTCCAGGCAGCGCTCCCACGCCCGCCGCCACCAGCATGGCCAGAAGCCAACTGACCGATAAGTGCCGAAAGCCGCGCCGGGCCACAGGCATGGGGGATCCTTGCTAGAACTTCATTCCCGCGCGGGCGATCCCCTGGACGAAATACCGCTGGAGGACGAAGAAGAGCACGAGGATCCACCAGTGGCGTCCGCCCGTGTCTCGTGCCCGATCCGGACTCCTCCTTTACCGGCTCGCCACGCACACGACGACGCTCCGGGTCACCGTGATGCGGGGCACGACGTTCTGGTAAACTTGTGCACGGCGAGGTGGCGCAATGGGCACGTTCCGGTACGCTATCCGCATCGGCCGCCTCGATGGCTCAGCCTTTGAAAGTGTCGAGGCGCTGGTTGACACTGGAGCCACGTACACGCGGGTGCCCAGGCTTGTCCTGGAGCGACTGGGGGTCGCCCCGAGCACCCGGCGGCGCCTGCAGACGGCCACAGGCCAGATCATTGAACGCGACGCCGGCCCGGCGCTGGTGACGGTAGACGGTGAGACCGTGGCCACGACGTGCATCTTCGGGGATCCCGACTCCGTGCCACTGCTCGGCGCGGTGACCCTGGAAGAGTGCGGGCTAGCCGTAGACCCCATTCGCCAGCAATTGGTTCCCGTCCTGGGGCTGCTGGCCGCACAGCCCATCCAGGAATCCTGACCCTGTGGGGGCCGCACGCAGGTCCACCCACGAGCCCATGCGTAGAGTTGACGTAGTGCTCCGCGACGGGTCGACGGTGCGGCTGCGCCCCGTGCGCCCGGACGACGAGGAGCGGCTGCTGGCCTTCCTCCGCGGGCTATCGGAGGAGTCGCGGGCGCTGCGCTACCTTATCCGCACCAGTGACGAGTTCCTGAGGGAGGAGGCGCATCGGGAAGCACACGTGGACCAGGTGCAGCGCTTTGGCCTCGTGGCCACCACCGGAGCGGAAGAGCGGATCGTCGGCCATGCTGTCTTCGGCCGGCGGGACGCGGAGCGGGCCGAGGTGGCCGTGGCGGTGGCTGACGAGTACCAGGGCAAGGGAATCGGGACCATCCTGCTGGGCCACCTGGCGGACGCCGCCGCCGCCCGGGGCATCCGTGTCTTCGAGGCGGAGGTGCTGGCGAGCAACCACCGCATGCTGCAGCTCTTCCGCGACTGCGGCTTCCCCCTGGAGGTGGAGGTGAAGGCAGGCGAGCTGCACGTGCGCTTCCCCACCGCGGTGACGGAGGAAGCGCGCGCCCTCTTCGAGCAGCGGGAGCGGGTGGCCATGGCCAACGCGCTGCTGCCCTTCTTCCGACCCCGGGGGGTGGCCGTCATCGGCGCCTCGCGGGAGCGCGGCACCATCGGCGCCGAGGTCTTCCACAACCTGCTGGCCTACGGCTTCAACGGTCCCGTCTACCCGGTCAACCCTCAGGCGGCGGTGGTGCAGAGCGTCCCCGCCTACGCCTCGGTGGAGGACATCCCCGGCCCCGTGGACCTGGCGGTGATCGCCGTACCCGCCGCGGCGGTGAACGCCGTCGCCGAGGCGTGCGGCCGCAAGGGGGTGCGTGCCCTGGTGGTCATCTCCGCGGGCTTCGCCGAGACCGGGGAGGAAGGTCGGGCGCGGCAGGCGGAGCTGCTGCGCATCTGCCGCGCCCACGGGATGCGGCTTATAGGCCCCAACTGCATGGGCATTATCAACACCGACCCCGAGGTGCGCCTCAACGCCACCTTCGCCACGGCGGCACCGCCGGAAGGGCGCATCGGCTTCTTTTCCCAGAGCGGCGCCCTGGGGCTGGCCGTGATCGACCATGCGGCTACACTGGGGCTGGGCATCTCCACCTTCGTCTCCGTGGGCAACAAGGCCGATATCTCCGGCAACGACCTGATCACCTACTGGGAGGGCGACCCGCGCACGGACGTCATCCTCCTCTACCTGGAGTCCTTCGGAAACCCCCGGAAGTTTTCGCGCATCGCCCAGCGGGTGGGGCGAAGGAAGCCTATCGCCGCGGTCAAGAGCGGCCGCTCCCGGGCCGGGGCCAGGGCCACCTCCTCCCACACCGGGGCCCTGGTGGCCGCCTCGGAGGTGACGGTGGACGCCCTCTTCCGCCAGGCCGGGGTCATCCGCACCGACACCCTGGAGGAGCTCTTCGACGTGGCCCTGCTGCTGGCGCACCAGCCCGCGCCGCGCGGCCGGCGCGTGGGCATCATCAGCAACGCCGGCGGGCCGGCCATTCTGGCTGCCGACGCCTGCGAGGCGGAGGGCCTGGAGATCCCCCTGCTGGGGGCGGAGACGCAGCAGCGGCTGCGGGAGGTGCTGCCGCCGCAGGCCAGCGTGTCCAACCCGGTGGACATGGTGGCCTCCGCCACCGCCGCCCACTACCGGGAGGTACTGCGCGTCGTCGCCGCAGACCCCGCGGTGGACGCCCTCATCGTCATCTTCATTCCCCCGCTGGTCACGCGCGCCGAGGACGTGGCCGCCGCCATCGTGGAGGGCACGCGGGACCTGCGCGCAGCCAAGCCGGTCCTCACCGTCTTCATGTCGGCGCGGGGGATTCCCCAGATCCTCCGCGCCCCCGACGTGCACGTCCCCTCCTACGCCTTTCCCGAGGATGCAGCCATCGCCCTGGCGCGGGTCACCCGCTACGGGGAGTGGCGCGCCCGCCCCCGCCGCCCACCGCCGCAACTGGACGTGCGCCGCGACGAGGCGGCGGCGGTGGTGGCCGCCGCCCTGCAACGGGGCGCGGGATGGTTGCTCCCTCAGGAGGTAGTGGCGCTTCTCTCCTGCTACGGCCTGCCCCTGGTACGCCAGGAGATGGTGCGCACCCCGGAGGAGGCGGGGGAGGCGGCCGGGCGCATCGGCGGCGAGGTGGCGCTGAAGGCCGTGGGGCCGGAGATCGTGCACAAGACCGAACTGGGCGCGGTGCGGCTGTCCCTGCCCCCGGAGCAGGTCCCCGCCGTCGCGGCGCAGATGGCCGCCGCCCTGGCCGCCCGCGGGGTGAGGCCCGAGGGGTTCCTGGTGCAGGAGATGGTCCCCGCAGGCGTGGAGATGATCGTGGGCGTGGTGCACGACCCGCAGTTTGGGCCCGTGGTCGCCTGCGGCGCGGGCGGGGTGCTGGTGGAGCTGCTGCGCGATGTCTCCGTGCGCCTCACCCCGCTGAACGCGGAGGACGCAGCGGAGATGGTGCAGAGCCTGAAGACCTATCCCCTGCTGGCCGGCTTCCGCGGCCAGCAGGCGCACGACACCGCCGCCCTGCAGGACGCGCTGCTGCGCGTCAGCGCTCTGGTGGAGGACCTCCCGCAGATCGTGGAGCTGGACTGCAACCCCATCATGGTGCTGCAGAAGGGTGCGGCGGTTATCGACGCACGGGTACGCGTGGCCCCCTACGAGCCTCCTCCCCTGGCGGCAGCGCGGGGGGAGATGTAGATGCGCCATGATCCCGGACAGGTTCCCCTCACGCCGGGAGGAGCACTGCCGGCTGTTGGCCTGGGAGACCTGCTGGAGACGGAGCGCTACGACATCCTCTCCATCTCCCCGGACGTTGGATCCCAGCCGGCCGGAGCACCAGGGACAGAATACCGCCTACCGGATCTGACCTGTGGCGGGAACCCGTCCTTCCCTACCGGAAGTAGCCCTCCGGATACGTCTTCCACCCGATAGACGCCCACATGCCGCCGCGGGCACTGTATGGTAAGCTCGGGGATTGACAGGAGGTATGCCCATGCGTGTTGGGGTCTTGACCGGTGGGGGGGACGCGCCGGGACTGAACGCGGCCATCAGGGCGGTAGCCCGCGCCGGGTGGCGGGAGGGCTATACCATCGTCGGCATCCGGAACGGCTGGCTGGGCCTGCTGACCGACGACCTGGTGGAGCTGACCCCCGAGGACGTGCGGGGTATCCTGCACCGCGGCGGCACCATCCTGGGCACCTCCCGCACGAACCCCTTCAAAGAGGAGGGTGGCCCGCAGCGGGTGATGGACTGCCTGCGGGCACACGAGATCGATGCTCTGGTGGCCATCGGCGGGGACGATACCCTGGGTGTGGCCCAGCGCCTCTTGCCGCTGGGCCTGCGGGTGGTGGGCATCCCCAAGACCATGGACAACGACATCCCCGGCACCGACTACACCATCGGCTTCGACACCGCCGTGAACGTGGTCATGGACGCCTGCGACAAGCTGCACCCCACGGCGGAAGCGCACCACCGGGTGATGGTGGTGGAGGTGATGGGACGGGACGCGGGCTGGGTGGCGGCGGTGGGCGGGCTGGCCGGCGGCGCCGACATCATCCTGGTGCCCGAGGTCTCCTTCACCATCGACGAGGTGTGCGAGCGCATCCGGGCGCGACACAACCAGGGCAAGAGCTTCAGCATCCTGGTGGTGGCGGAGGGTGCCAGGGCCACGGACATCGGGATGCAGATCACTCAGGAGGCGCCGGTGGACGCCTTCGGCCACGTGCGCCTGGGCGGGATCGGGAACGTGCTGGCCAGGGAGATCGAGGCCAGGACGGGCTACGAGACCCGGGTCACCGTCCTGGGGCACCTGCAGCGCGGCGGCTCTCCCACCGTCTTCGACCGCGTCCTGGCCACCCGGTTCGGCGTGGCCGCCATCGAGATGATCAGGCAGGGCCGGTTCGGGGTGATGGTCGCCCTGCGGGGCAACCGGATCACCTCCCTACCTCTGGAGGAGGCTCTGGTCGGAGAGCACAAGCTCGACCTGACCCTTTACGAACTGGCCAACATCGTCAAGTGAGGCGAGGAGGCGCGGCATGACCAGCATGAGCATGGGGAAGCTGGCGAACCTGCGGCGGCTGGCAGATGGGACCGGCCGCTTCAAGATGCTGGCCATCGATCAGCGCGACTCCCTGCGCAAGGCGCTGGGCCAGGCCCTGGGACGGGAGAGCGCCCAGGTGACCTACGAGGACATGGCGGCAACCAAGACGCTGATCACTGAGGCCCTCGCTCCTTACTCCACCGCCACGCTGGTGGATCCGGTCTACGGGCTGCCCCGCGCCGTGCGCGTCGTCCCCGGGACTGTGGGCCTGCTGGTGGCCACGGAGGAGACGGGATACGAGAAGGCCGGTCCCGGAGGCCGCGAGCGGAAGTCCCGGTTGGTGGATGGGTGGTCGGTGGCCAAGGCCAAGCGGGCGGGAGCCAACGCGGTCAAGCTGCTCATCTACTACAACCCTGAGGCCTCCGCCGAGGTGCTGGCCCACCAGCAGGGGTTGGTGCGGCAGGTGGGCCAGGCCTGCCGGCAGGAGGACATCCCCTTCCTCCTGGAGCTGGTCACCTACCCCATCCAGGAGCCCTCCGCGGACACGCCGGAGTTCGCCCGCCGCCGCCCCGAGCACACCCTGGAGTCGGCGCGCGAGTTCTCCCGCGACGACTACCAGGTGGACATCCTCAAGCTGGAGTTTCCCGGTGACCTGAAGTACACACGGCAGTTCTGCGGGGGAGCCTTCGACGGGAAGGAACGCGCAGCGGTCTACGACCTGGACCAGGTCCGCCAGTTCTGCCGCCGCCTCGATCAGGTCTCGCGGCGCCCCTGGGTCATCCTCAGCGGGGGCGTGGACATCAAGGAGTTCCTGGCCAACCTGGAGCTGGCCGTGGAGGCCGGCGCCAGCGGTTTCCTCTGCGGACGGGCCATCTGGAAGGACGTGGTGCCGCGGTACCCTGACCTGGAGGAGATGCGCGCCTTCCTGCGCACGGAGGGGACCTACAACTTCCTGCGGGCGAATGCTACGGCGGAGCGGGCGCGGCCATGGTTCGACCACCCATGGATCGGAGGGTGGGAGCGGGTGCGCCTCCCCGAAGAGGACGCATCCTGGTACCGGCAGTACGCGGAGGCCGAGCGCGTGGCTGCCCCTTAGTGTCCTAAGTTAGAGATTCGTTGACAAAACCTTCCCACCGTCGTCAAGATCTGGTCTGCCGTTTTCGTCCACACGAAGGGCTTGGGGTGTGCGTTGGAGATGGCCAGGTATCAGTTGGTCGCCTCTTCGAGTTCCCGAGTGCTCCGGTGCACACCCCGTCAGAGTTGCTTTTCGGTCAGGGCGGCGAACCACCGCTCCACCAGATTGAGCCAGGAAGCCCCCGTGGGGGTGAAGTGCAGGTGGTACCGAGGGCGCTTGGCCAGCCAGCGGCGAATCGCCGGGGCTTTGTGCG